>JABDLA010000134.1 GCA_013001965.1 Flavobacteriaceae bacterium
TTGGCTAAGTAGCCATCAACCTTTGACAAATCTTCAAGTTCCTGGGCATAATGCAATGATTTCTTTTTACTCCCACCGATGATCCCTGGTAATTGTATATAGAGTTCAACCAGCGCCCAGCGCGTATCAATGTGTTGGGGATCCAATTCGGCCGCTCTTAAAAATGCCCGTTTTATATCACCGATCAATCCAACAGCTCTGATTTTACTAATCGAGAGGGCCTTCATTCCCAGGGCACCTCCATATTTGTAGTGAAAATTAGCATTGTTACCATCACTTCTGACCAAAAATCTATATTGACTAATAGCCTCGTTCCATTTAAGCTGATGTCCGTAAGCATCGCCAAGGCGTTCAATGGCCTTCAGATCATCCGGATTCGAGTCCACATATGCTGAGAGTAGCTGTTCAGCCTTGATAAACTGCTTATGCTCAAACAATTGGTCAGCTTCTTTCAATGGGGACTGACCAAAAATTAACACCGGAAACAATAAAAAAAGCAACACTATTTTCATAACTCTATACGTCGGAATTGCTAAAATAAACTTTCTTAATTATTTATAAAATGAGTACTTTCACTCATCCAACGTTACCATTCCCTCATTTCGTATTTTTTGGAACACATTTTGAAGGTATAATTGTGGTAAAATAAATATCATGAAGCACGTTTTTACTCTACTAATGATTGTACTTTTTGCGAATCTATCTCAGGCACAAAATAATGACTTCGATGATCTATGGAAACAGGTTGATCAATTTGAGACTGATGGCCTGCCAAAATCGGCGCTTGAAATTGTAGATCAGATCTCCATAAAAGCTGAAGCTGATAAGAATGCGCCTCAGCAAGTCAAAGTGCTTCTGTTTAAAAGTAAATTTGCCCTGTCCCTGGAAGAAGATGCCCAGTTAAAGATCATTTCAGATTTTAAATCAAAAATATCAAAAAGCGAATTTCCGACTTCACATCTTTTGGAAAATATTCTCGCTAAACTGTATTGGCAATATTTTCAACAAAACCGATGGCGATTTTATAATCGGACGAATACAGCTGAAAAAGTTGATGCTTCCGATTTCAGGACATGGGACCTTCAAACCTTGTTTGATGAAATTCATTTGCATTATCAGAATTCGTTGAAAAATGGATTGTTGCTACAACAAGAATATTTAACACAGTACGATGCCATTATCTCAAAACAAGATGGATCACGGATATTCAGGCCTACCCTATTCGATCTCCTAGCCCATAATGCCCTGGAATTTTATAAGAGTGATGAAAACAGCATTACCAAACCTGCTTATAAATTCGAGATCGATGACCCGGCTTACTTAAGGGATGCGGTTGCGTTTTCACAGCTTAGAATTGCATCCAGAGATTCCAGTTCCCTACAGTTAAATGCATTAAAAATATATCAGGATCTCATTCAGTTTCACCTTAAAAAAGGTGATCCTCACGCATTGGCCGATGTCAATATCCAACGCTTATTATATACAAAGGAGAAGGCTTCCTTTGAGGAAAAGAATGAGCTTTTAATCAATACTTTAACAATCGAAAGTGAGCGAACGTCAACGCATACTGTTTCCGGATTGTATGATTATGAAATCGCTCTTATCTATAGTCAGCAAGGTTCGAGCTATCAACCCATTAGAAATGAATCGAATCAATGGAAAAAAGCTGATGCACTGAAGATTTGTGAATCTGTACTATCTAAATTTCCCGGAAGCACTGCAGCGACTAAGTGCAATTTGCTGAAACAAACCATCATGAATCCGAGCGTCCAGTTAAGTACAGAAGGATTCTTACCCATTGAAAAGAATGCAAAAATATTGGTCCGTTATAAAAACCTCGATACCTTGAATTTCCGAGTTTATAAACTCACAAGAAACCAATTAAAGCGTTTTGAAAATATTTATAGAAAGGAAGAACAATTAAATTTTATTAAAAAATTATCTGTTGTCACCCAATGGCAATCCAATCTTCGCAATGAGAAGGATTACCAAATCCATAGTACAGAAGTCCTTTTACCGCCTTTAAAGAATGGTTACTATCTCATTTTTTCTTCTCCTGATTCCAATGATGAATCGACCTTTGGATTCGCGACCATTCAGATCACCGATCTGGCCGTGGTTGACAAAAGTGATGCTTCGCATTTGCATTATCAATTGATCAACAGAAACAATGGTCAACCGATTAAAAATGCGAATATTACCATGAGTTTGGAAAGAAACGGCCGAGTTCGCCAAACGGAGAAAGCCATAACAAATGATAAAGGTGAATTCAAACTTAAAAAAATAAAAGACCGGTATTGGTCAATTGACATTGAGGCTGAATATCGCGATGAATTGGCCTTCTTTGATGGCTTCTATGCAAGTCCGTTTTATGGGAATTCAGACTCTGACGGTCGAGATTTTGAAGGATTCATATTTACAGACCGCAGTATCTATAGGCCCGGACAGATCGTTTATTTCAAGGGGATTAATATCGAACGTAAAAAAGGAGAGTCAAAAGTTGTATCCGGCAAAGCGGTAACTGCATCGCTTTTTGATGTCAACGGCCAAAAGATTTCTGAATTGAATCTGGAAACCAATGATTTTGGTTCGTTCCATGGTAATTTTATTATCCCAAATGGGGGCTTAACCGGCGAATACTATATTCAAACTTCAATGGTTGGTATGCAAGATGAGCATCACTATTTCTCAGTAGAAGAGTATAAACGGCCAAAATTCGAAGCGAAGTTCAATCCGGTGACCGAAACAATCAGACTAAATGACAGCGTGACTATTAAAGGAAATGCAATGGCTTACGCAGGTCCTCAGATCACTGACGCAAAAGTTGTATATCGCGTGCATCGGAAAGTACAATTCCCACGCTGGTATTATTGGTATCGTCCATGGTTCAACAGTGAACCACAGGAAATCACCCATGGTGAAACAAAAACCGATTCGGAAGGTATTTTCGAAATAACATTCAATGCACTACCCGATCTTTCGGTAGACAAAACCGGTCTTCCCATATTTCATTATGAAATCACTGCAGATATAACCGACATCAATGGAGAAACGCGTTCTGCTTCCACAGTCATTAATGTTGGCTATCATGCCATGAAATTGGCAATATCTGTTGACCCGAAACTGGATAAGCAGTCAAAAGATCATAAAATCACCATTGACTCCAAAAACTTAAATAATGAATTTGTTCCAGCCAATGGATCGATAAAAATATTCAAATTAGAAGCACCAAATCAAGTATTACGCCCGCGACCTTGGTTAGCCCCCGATTACCAGGATTTTTCCCAAGAACTCTATCGAAAACTATTTCCACATGAAGCCTATGGCAATGAACACGACAGCACTAATTGGAAAAAAGGAAAATTGGTGTATTCCGAATCCTTTGACACGAACAAATCGAAGAACATCAGACTTGGTAATATCAGGAAATGGATGTCCGGGCAATATATTATAGTCGTGGAGACCAAAGATAAATTTGGGCAAGATGTTAAGGATGAAGCCAAAACCTTCTTATATGCAACCAATGATAAGATAATGGCCGATAATCAACTCTTCGGCATAACCACTAATAAAACACAGTATAATTCAGGTGAAAAAGTGCTTTTGCAATTAGGGTCTGTCACAAACCTGACCGTTACCGTTGATATTGAAAAGGATCAGAAAATTGTTGATTCACACATCATACAACTTAATAATAACAAGAAAACAATTTCTATTCCGGTCGGTGACGATGATATCGGCGGATTTTTTATTCACTATAGTTTTGCTGCTTATAACAGTTTTGAAGGAAATTCTATGCTAATATCAGTGCCATATCCTTCAACTGAACTTGAAATTGAAACACTTACGTTTCGAGATAAATTAAAACCCGGTGATGAGGAAATATGGAGTTTTAAAATTAAAGGGCCAAAAGGTGATAAAGTAGCCGCCGAATTGTTGGCAGGTATGTACGACATGTCC
>JABDLA010000143.1 GCA_013001965.1 Flavobacteriaceae bacterium
CGTTGTTGGATTCTGTTTTGGTGGATGGATATCCAATATGATGGCGGTAAAAGTCCCTACGCTTTCGGCAGCAGTTCCTTTTTATGGCGGGCAACCATCTGCCGAAGAGGCAGCAAATATTAAGGCACCGCTTCTCCTGCAATTTGCCGGACTAGATGAACGGGTTAATGCCGGATGGCCGGCTTATGAAAAAGCTTTAAAGGAGAATAATATTGAGCACACTGCACATATTTATCCGGATGTTAAACATGGTTTCCACAACAACACCACGCCGCGTTATGATGATGCGGCTGCTAAATTAGCCTGGGAGCGCACCATAGAGTTTTTCAAAAAGCATCTCAAATAGACATATTTAGGAGACATGGATCAAGATTTAACGATTAGAATGGCCGAAGAAAATGATTTGGCCTCCATTGTCGGTATATACAATCAAGCCATCAGGGCCAAAAATGCCTGTGGCGATATCCATGAATTTGATGTTGAAGATAAGAGGGATTGGTTTAAAACTTATAATGGGCATGCTTATCCGATGTACGTTGCCGAACGAGATAATAATATCGTTGGATATTGCACAATGTCTCCTTATCGTGCCGGAAAAAAGGGATTCAACGCTGTGGCCGAAATAAGCTATTATTTAGATTATCAGTTTCATAATAAAGGCATAGGATCGGCCTTGGTGAAACACGCCATTGCCGATTGCCCACGAATTCAGAAAGACATATTACTTGCGGTTTTAATCGATATTAACCATACAAGTATTCGGCTTCTTGAAAAATTCAAATTCGAAAAATGGGGCTCCATTCCTGATGTCATTGAGATCGACGGAAAAAAATGTGGACATCTTATTTATGGATTGAAAATAAAGACCCCATAGTATGGGTTTTTATTTTAAATTTGCATGCTTTCAATTTACTTGTAAAACTTAAATTTTTTAATCAATGTCTGTATTTGTTCCCTTTAAAGCCTTTCGACCAACGCCTGAAAATGCACAGGCAGTGGCCTGTAAACCCTATGATGTTTTAAACGCCAAGGAAGCCAGGGCTGAAAGTGAGGGTAATCCGAAATCATTTTATAACGTTATCAAACCTGAAATTAATTTTCCAGATGATTTCGATCACTATGCTCCTGAAGTTTATCAAAAAGGGAAAGAAAAATTCTTTGATCTTGTCGATAAAGGGATCATGTATCAGGATTCTACTGCCTGTTATTATGTTTATCAACTCATCATGGGTGATCACAAACAGACCGGTTTGGTGGGCTGCTGTTCGATCGATGATTATTTCAACAATGTAATTAAAAAGCATGAACTTACACGTCCGGATAAAGAAGAAGACCGCAAGAACCATGTGCGGGCGAGCAAACTAAATTATGAGCCGGTTTTCCTGTCATATCCTCATGTAGACGCTATTGATTCTATTGTGAATGCTGCAAAAGCTAAAGACCCCGTTTATAATTTTACGGCTGATGACGGTATCCGGCATACGCTATGGATCATTGATCAGCCAGGTGCATTAAACCAAATTTATGAGTTGTTTAAAACGGAAGTGGATAGCATTTATATTGCAGACGGCCATCATCGTACTGCAGCAGGAGCGCTGGTAGGACAAGAATTCCGACAGGCCAGAAATGGAAACTCTTCAGATGGGAAAAGAGACAATTATGTTATGGCTGTTGTTTTTCCGGATAACCAACTCAAAATATTAGACTATAACCGCGTTATAAAAGATCTGAATGGATGGTCACAGTCAGAATTGATCGAACAAATATCGAAGGAATTTGATATCGAAGAAAAAGCAACCGCCTATAAACCCGAAGCCCTACATACTTTTGGTATGTATTTAGATGGAAAATGGTATAAACTAAAAGCAAAGCCAGGCACTTATGACGATAGTGATCCCTTGAATCAACTGGACGTCACAATTTTATCGGAAAATGTACTCGAACCACTTTTTAATATCGTCGATCTCAGAAAGGACAAGCGTATCGATTTTGTTGGTGGAATGCGTGGATTAGGAGAACTTGAGAAGCGGGTGGACAGTGGAGAAATGAAAGTGGCCTTCTCTATGTATCCGGTAAGTATGGATCAATTGATCAGTATATCAGACAATGGCTTAATCATGCCGCCCAAAGTAACCTGGTTTGAACCAAAATTACGAAGCGGCTTGTTTGTTCATAATCTAGACGAATAGATTCCTTTTTAAAGCATGAAACTCATTGCAGAAACAGAACGGCTTATCATTCGGGAAATTACCCTTGATGATGCCGAATTCATGCTTCAGTTACATTCCAATCCTTTAGTTCAACAATATACGGGAGAGCCAGTAGTCGAATCTATTTCTGAAATGAAAGAACGAATAGAGGAACACAATATAAAGGATTATATCAATATCGGATATGGACGATGGGCTGTGATCATGAAATCCTCTAACGCCTTCACCGGTTGGTGCGGACTAAAATATTTAGACGAATTCGATAAAATTGATTTAGGATATAGATTCCTTCCCGAATTCTGGGGAAAAGGAATTGCGACCGAAGCCGGTAGAGCTGTCATAAAATATGGTTTTGAGCAGCTTGGATTAGAACAGATCATTGCCATTGCCTTTCCCAAAAATCACGCTTCAATCAGAGTCATGCAGAAAGTTGGAATGACCTTCGACAAGATTGCACCTTATGACGAAGAAACACCGGAAGCTGTCTGGTACAAAATAAATTCATAACTTTATAGAACTCATTCTTCCGCTTTATCTATTGCCGTTAGGTTACTGAATCGATTTTCCCCTTATTTTTCAACTGTGAATTTAGTTCCATTTAAAGCTATGAGAACACGATATATAACGTTCAGGAATGTATTTTTGAAATTGAATTCAAATGCCGGTACGGCAACCAAAAACTGATCATTCATTAATAATGAAGAACATAATTAATTAACCAATAAAATAAACACAAATGAAGAAACAAGTATTAAGTTTAATTGTCCTTGCCCTGTTGATAGTTTTCGCCTGCAAAGAAACCGCAACTTCCGAGCAAACGGATTCGGCCGATACTGCAGATACAACCAAAGCAACCGATGAAAAGGAGGCTCCTGATTATGCTAAGTTTGAGAAATATGCAGCTACACTAAGCGCCTGGATTCAAGCGCATTGTGATGAAGATTTAGAGGCCATGAGCGCAATGGTTTCCGATACCATCAAGTGGAGCCCTGCCCATTACAATGGGAACCAATGGCTTGGAAAGGAAGACTTTATGGCAGCACTGAAAGGTTATCATGATAATTATGATAACATTAAATATGTATCAGGAATAACACTTCCCAATGATACAGCTGGCGGTGTATACGCAGGAAATGTTTATCCAAAAGAGACCGCTAACAGTAATGCTAATACCCTTCGAAACTATGGTACCTGGTCAGCAACGCACATTGAATCAGGAAAAGATATCGGTGTAAAATGGTTTGGCATTGCCGGATTTAATGATGATGGTAAAATTGCGATGTGGACCGAGTATTGGGATGTGCATGGACTGGCTGCACAAATTGCAGAAGATTAGTACATTTTATAATATTTATGAAAAGGCGATCATTTAAAAATTTGATCGCCTTTTTTTAAGTCTGTTTTTAGTCAGTACAAGCTGAACTATCGAGTTTTTTGTATATTGATTACACATAATCACCAAAAAAATAAAACAAATGGAAAACACAAATTGGTTATCTCTCATTATTGCGACCCTAATTCCACTGGTTGTGGGATTTATTTACTACAATAAGAATGTATTTGGTAAAGCCTGGATGAATTCTCTTGGACTTACCGAAGCCGATCTTGAAAAAGGAAACAAAGCCGTAATTTTTAGCCTCTCAATTGTACTTTCATTCCTTCTCGCTTTTTTCTTATTAAATTTTAACAATGGACCCGGACAAGAAGGTGAGTTTGACACCTTTAAACATGGTGCTTTTCATGGGTTTTTTATCGGTTTTGTTGTTGGTATGCCTATTATGGCGATTAATGGTTTATTTGAATTAAAAAAAGCGAAGACTATCTTAATCAATATCCTGTATTGGATAATTACTCTTGCAATTATGGGCGGTATTCTTGATGCAATGAATCATTGGCCCAATACAATTTAAAATATAACAAGCGATACATAAACCGTAAAGGATTTCCATTTTGCATTGCTAAATGGAAATTCTTTATATTTATTCAAAATAAATCAACATGCCAACAAATATTAAAATTACCATCGTACATGCCTTATACGGAAAAAAAGGACAAACTGTCGATGTAACCAAAGAGGCTCAGGAGGCTCTAGCAGGTGACGACTTAACAATTTCACCACGTAAATTAGGAATCGATGATCCTGCTCCCGGAGAGATCAAACACTTTGCTGTGAAAGCCCGTATTTCAATTGACGATGCCAAGCCTTACTTATTTGTATATATAGCCGATGACTATGAAACCGTTGATTTCATTCCTTAAATTGCTGTACCTGGATACGTTTACACCCATTTGAAACTGGAAAATTTGGACAACAAACTCATCATAAATTTTACACCTACCGGAATGATCCCCACTAAAGACATGACGACTCATGTCCCAATTAGTGTGTCGGAGATCGTTGAAGATGTGCATCGCGTAAGTGAACTGGGGATCACAATGGTACATCTGCATGCAAGAGACGAAGTCACAGGAAAACCTGTATTTGAAAAAGAGGTCTATGCCGATATTATCAAAGGTATTAGGACTTACGCTCCTACCCTGGTGCTTTGTGTATCTTTAAGTGGGCGTGATTTTTATGAATTATCGCAGCGATCGGATGCGCTTCTTCTTGAAGATGAACTTAAACCCGATATGGGAAGCTTAACACTTAGCTCATTGAATTTCAATACAATGGCTAGTATCAATACACCGCAAATGGTTCAGGACCTGGCTCGAATCATGAAGGAAAAAGCCATAGTTCCGGAACTTGAGGTCTTTGACTCAGGTATGATCAATTATGTTAAATACCTCGAGAGAAAAAATCTCGTACAACCACCTTATTATTTTAATTTGCTCCATGGAAATATTGCTTGTGCACAAGCCGATATACTTCATGCCGGAGTAATGATCAATGATCTTCCTCCCGATTCGTATTGGAGCATGGCAGGTATTGGAAACAGCCAACTCAAAATGAACTCGCTTGGAATCGCCATCGGTGGTGGGGTACGCGTTGGAATCGAAGATAATATTTGGTATGATACAGCAAGAACTAAGCTTGCCTCTAATTTGGATCTCATCAAAAGAATTCATGTTATAGCCGAAGCCAATGAAAGAGAAATAATGACCCCAGAAGAATTCAGGTCAACATTGAACTTCTATCCCGGAAATGGTCAATATGGTCGACCTTTCAATTAGTATTACACTATGACGACGACAGGCAAAAAATCGCCATATAGTTTCAAACTGTTCTGGCAGTTACTGAAACACGGCCTTTTTCTTCAGGCATTACGATATGGCCTGGCAAAGATCGGTATAGATATCATGCCTTACTATTGGGTTCAGGAAGAAGTAATCCCAACCGATGAACCTAAGATAAAGGATGACAACGAACAATTTATTTTTAAACCCCTTGATGAGGATGAGATCAACTTCATACTCAATAATTCAGATTCAATCAATGAGCAAAAGATTCGACAAAGCCTGGCTGTAGGACAGGAATGTGTTGGACTAATAAACAACGACAATATTGCAGCTTATATGTTTCTGGATTTAAATAATTTTACATTCAAAAAAAGAACTTTTAATTTAAAAGGCAACGAAGCTTATTTGCTTAATATGTTTACCTTCAATGATTACAGAGGGAAGAATTTAGCACCTTATCTTCGATATTGCTGTTACCGCTACCTTGAAAATAGAAATATTAATGTTAAATTTAGTATTAGCAATTATTTCAATAAGTCAGCGATCAAATTCAAAAAGAAATTGAATTCTAAACCGCTTAAACTTTATATGAACATTGAACTTTTTAAAAAGTTCCAATGGCATTTTGTACTTAGAAATTTCACTTAATCTATCATAGTAAAAGAAAATTTGGTCTATACTGGAAAGTCTCATATTCCAATTAAAATACTTAAATTTAAGCAAGCCATTAATCAGGTTGTTATTGAGATACCAATTGAATAGACTTAAATGTCATTCTTTAAAAAATAAACTGTTTAAATTAAAATCAATCAATCATGTCAAAAAAACGAACTTTAAAATTTTGGATAGGCAGAACTGTCCTGATATTATTAATATTAGGCATTGCCTGGGTAGTAAATCTCATTTGGTTCAAGCCTTTTAAAATAAATCATTTCTATGATCGCGTATTTATCGAAGTAGCATTAGGAAATCCTGAATTGGTTACTCAAATGGGAATTCCTGTTCTGTATAACTGGTCAAAAGATGAATTAACCGATGTCTCAGATGCGAAACAATGGAAGGACTTTAATAAATTCAAAGACAATTTAGCCACACTTAAAAGTTACAATTTTGAAAACCAGTCGGAGGCAAATCAATTAAATACAAAAATATTGAGTTGGTTCATTGAAACTCAGTTAGAATCCGAACCATACTTTTATCATGATTACCCGGTGAATCAAATGTTTGGTGTACAGAGTAATTTGCCAAGTTTTATGGAAAGTGCTCATAAGCTGAATGATAAAAGTGATATAAAGGCTTATATAACGCGATTGTCCTTGTTTGAAACCAAGTTTGACCAGGTTATGGAAGGACTTAAAATAAGAGAAGAAAAAGGAATTATTCCACCAAAATTTGTTATAAATCGTGTTGTCAACGAAATGAATGGATTTATTGGACAACAAAAAGACGCTAATAATCAATCGGAAGAAAACAAAGATCCTGTACGGTCAAACATACTTTATACAAATTTCGAGAATAAAATTGCAGAAATTGAAGATTTGCCTGATGAGCAAAAGGAGGAATACAAAAAACAAGTTGAAGAAGAAATCAGATCAACAGTTTTTTCCGCTTATCGGGGTCTCATCGATTATTTTAAATCATTGGAAAGCAAGGCCACTACTGATGATGGTGTGTGGAAACTTCCTGATGGAGAGGCCTTTTATCGTTATCAATTAAAACAAAATACGACCACAAACCTCAATCCAGAGGAAGTCCATCAAATAGGGCTTTCGGAAGTGGATCGTATAAAAAATGAAATGTGGGAAATTTTGATAAATGAAGGCTATACCGATACAACCCAAACGTTGGGAGCTATGATACAGTCATTAAATAAGGAGGAACGATTTCTTTTTCCAAATAATGACGACGGAAGAGTAATGGTCATCGATGAATATAATAGAATCCTTGATGAAATAAATGCTGGAATTGATGATGCCTTCGATGTTCGACCAGTCGCCGGGTTAGAAGTCAAGCGTGTCCCTGAGTTTAAAGAAGAAGGTTCAGCAGGAGCTTATTACAACGGACCAGCCAGAGATGGCTCCCGTGGCGGTGTTTTCTATGCCAATCTTAGAAATGTACATGAATCTGTAAAATTCGGAATGAAAACCTTGGCCTATCATGAAGGAGTTCCTGGTCATCATTTTCAAATTGCGATCCAATCGGAACTTGAAAATGTTCCCATATTCAGGACAATAGGGCTCTTTACTGCCTATGTAGAAGGGTGGGCGTTATATTCGGAGCAGCTAGCTTGGGAATTGGGATTTTATGAAAATGATCCATTTGGAAATTTAGGAAGACTCCAGGCAGAAATTTTTAGAGCTGTACGATTGGTGGTTGATACTGGAATTCATTATAAAAAATGGACAAGAGAACGAGCTATCGACTATATGGTTGAAAATACTGGAATGACTACTACAGAGGTGACAACCGAAATTGAACGTTATATAGTGATGCCAGGACAAGCTTGCGCCTATAAAATAGGAATGCTTAAAATTTTGGAACTCCGGGAGAAAGCAAAAAAATCCCTCGGAAACAAATTTGACCTGAAACAATTTCATAATGTTGTTCTAAAAAATGGAGCGGTTCCATTGGATATATTGGAAGAACTTATCGATAATTATATTTCAAACACTCTAGAAACAAGCTAATTAAGAGAACAAACAAAATATCGAATTTGATTTATATAAGCTTTTTTCTTGCTTTCGGATTTTCTCATGTCTAAATTGACATCAAAAATTCAAAACTGAATCAAACTTTACTTCAATAATGGAAGTCAAGCGACCTAATGGAAGAATTTTCGATCATAAAGATAGAAATGAGAATTGGAAACCGAATAGAAACTGGATCTGGACTCGTGATCCAGATATAAATTAAATAGAAAATTTAGATTATGACGAAATCAGACAGTACTTTTAAAGATCAATTAAGAGCAAAGGGTCTCCGACGTTTAACCGCCCGTTTTGCCCTATTTATAGGTGCCATTGGATCCTTCGGGTTTATGTTATGGGCTATTTACCATAATGATCCGGCCTCTTGGTTGATGCTGTATTCCTTATGGGTGATGTCCCCGTTTTTTGCATTATTCTTCACAAAATTTGCAATTCAGTCAAAACTTGTATTAAGTAACAAAATGCTCTACAACCTTATGATCTTTATATCTGTGATTTCTCTTATCATTTATCTCATTAATGCCATAAGTCCGTT
>JABDLA010000152.1 GCA_013001965.1 Flavobacteriaceae bacterium
GAATAGTTTCGGTTTATATGTCCCCATCGTGTTTGTACAACTCCTATTTGCTGATCTTTGAAAAATGGAATGGTACGCTTTAGCCAATCTTTTTGAGGCAGAAAATCGGCATCAAAAATGGCGATGAATTCTCCTTTTGCAATCTTCAACCCTTCTTTCAAGGCTCCGGCTTTAAACCCTTCCCGATTTTCGCGAAGCACATGTTGAATATCCAGGCCGGTTTTCTGTAATTTACTGATATGATTCGCGGTTGATTCTAAGGATTCATCGTTAGAATCATCAAGAACCTGGATTTCAAGTTTCTCTGCAGGATAATCGATCTCAGCAATATTAGCGAGCAGGCGTTCCATGACGTATAGCTCATTATAAACCGGCAATTGTATCGTCACATAGGGTATTTCTTCAGGATTTGATAAGTCATATTTTGGACTGTCCGCTTCATTTTTTTGAGCGGCCAAATAATTAAGGAGCAAGTTGAGTTGAGCTAAGGCATACAAAAAAATAAGTATGAGAGCTGTTGAGTAAAGGACAATAATAAATGTTTCCAGAATCATTATTTGAAACTATATTTAAATATCCACCCGAGGATTTTTATGCCTGCAAATATAGTACCTTTTAAGGTGCCGGACACTTTAGAAATCCCTATTCTTTTCTTATAACGTACCGGCACTTCAACGTATTTTAAATTTTGTTTAAGTGCCTTGAGCTGCATTTCAACGGTCCATCCATAAGTTTTATCTTCCATATCTAATGCTAATAATCGATCATATTTTATCGCTCTAAATGGGCCTAGGTCTGAAAATTTAGAACTGAAGAACAGTGACATTAATGATGTCGCCAGCCAGTTCCCAAAAATTTGCTGCATGGTCATCGATCCGTCTTCTCGTAGTCGTTTTACACGCGCTCCAATTACAAGATCTATATCATCATTTAAAATTGGCTCAATAATTTCAGTAAGATCTGAGGGGTAATCACTATAATCGCCATCCAGGAACACTACAATATCTGGTTTAACTACCTGTTGAGCGATATGATCCATTCCCTTCAGACAGGCAAACCCGTATCCCCTTCTTGATTCATCAAGAACCAAAGCACCAGCAGCCTTGGCATTGGTTGCGGTGGCATCGGTAGAATTGTTATTTACGACTATGATCTCATCTACAATGTCTGGAATTTCATTAATGACCGCCGCAATGGAGTTTTCTTCATTGAAGGCCGGAATGATCACTTTTATTACAGACATTTAAATTCAGGTTTAAGTGGCAAAAGTACAATTGTTTTCGATGAGACATTAGACGTTATTAACCCAATATACTAACGGATGAAAATTGTATCTTGTTTGTTTAAACTAGGAAAAATGAAAACCAAAATTATACTTTTTTCAATATTCCTTATGATGGGATGTAAAAAGGAACACAAAACTGTAGTTTCAGACCATAACCATGAGTTAAAAATAGCCTATAATGTCTTTTATGATGAAAATAATGATGATTATGAAGTGTTTAGCATGAACCTTGACGGAAGCAACAAAAAGAATATTACAGAACTCAAGGGTGTGGAATGGACTTATTATGCTTTTAACGACAAGGTATATTACGTTTCTGATGATGGCAACGAAGCACGACATTATAATTTATATTCAATGAACTTTGACGGTACAGAAAAGACCAAGATCAGTGATATCCGGTTAGCCGATAGCTGGCAAGGAGGTCGAAATAACGGTTCTGAATTTATTGTGAAGCCTCACCATACTGTTGATACCGCATTTTATGTCATAAACACAAAAGGGGAGCTAATTCAAGAGATCAAACCTGAACTCGCTTATTTTCATGACCCCACTTTTTCTCCTGACGGAAAACAGATCGTTTTCAGGGGAGCGCATTACAGCTCCAAAAGGGAGCCTCAGTTTATCGATGAGATCTATATTATGAATAGCGATGGCAGTAATCTGAAACAGCTAAGCCATTATCCCGAGAACGATACAACCGCAATGTGGTATGCCTACAAGGCTGGTCCGCCGAAATGGCATCCGACTGAAAATTTCATAAGTTATTCGAGTTTTCAGAATGGGAAATACCGCTTATTCGCTGTTGCGCCAAATGGCGCTAAACAGTGGGAACTTATAGAAAGTGACAAAGGCCATGTCTATCACGATTGGAGTCCCGATGGGAAATGGTTGGTCATGGATGCGGCTCAAAACGATGCAGCACCATTCCATATTGAACTCCTAAATTTTGAAACTAAGAAGGTAAAGGTGTTAACTGATTCTACATACAACTACCATCAGGCACCCGTATTTGTAAAAGCCAATTAGTGATTAATTCTGATTGACCAAATCCATAAGATCGACATCATTGCCTAATAAGATCTCGTTGGAATTGATACGGCCTTTTAAATGATCATTTTCGAGTTTAAGTACGCCTCTCGGACAAACAGCAGCACAGATGCCGCAGCCAACACAACTTGAACGAATTATATTTTCACCTTTTTGGGCATAGGCTCGAACATCGATACCCATTTCGCAGTAAGTCGAACAATTTCCACAGGAAATACACTGCCCTCCATTGGTTGTAATTCTGAATTTGGAAAAGATTCGCTGTTGAAATCCGAGTATGGCTGCCATAGGACAACCAAAACGGCACCAAACACGGCTTCCGAAGATGGGATAAAAACCTGTCCCGATCACACCGGAAAAAATTGCACCGATCAGAAACCCATAAGTACTTCTTAAGGTCTCAGCCTCAAAAAGAAAAAGCCTGGTCTCACTACTAAACAGATGAATCCCGATTAATGCCAATATAATAACGAAATATCCAATGGCTCCATATTGTGCATCTTTTGCCAATTCACGGCGCTTAAAGATCATTACAAAGCTGAAAACCAAAGTTAAAAACAAGCCAACACTGAGTAGAAACACATCTTTCGTCAACCAATATTTATTGGGGTCATAGCCGAGATAGGTATACACTACTGCCGTTGTCATTAGCACAACAAATACCAAGACTGAATGAATCACCCATCGTTCAATACGCCAGGCCACAAGGCGCTTATCACTTAAATGTCTGAAAGGATCTCCGGCAGTTTCGGCTAAACCACCACATCCACATACCCAGGAGCAGTACCAGCGCTTTCCATATTTATAGGTCAAAATGGGTGTGATCACAAAAATAGAAAGGACGCCAAATATTAATAATGCAAGTCCGATATTTCCGGCATTGATAAACTCATCAATACGATATTGTTCAAAATTATAATAGTTTAATGGCCAGATATTCTTAAGGTCGTAATAGGGTAATTTAAACGATTCACTATTCAATCTGGCCATGAATTCGGGGATCAAAAAGGCAAAGCCCAATTGAAAAAACATAACAGAAAAGGTTCTTATCTGCTG
>JABDLA010000170.1 GCA_013001965.1 Flavobacteriaceae bacterium
TAAGTTTTCAGGCAAAATGGGATATTGAAGGCAGTTTTGATTATGTCCAATTTGAAATTTCGACAAATAATGGAAGTAGCTGGATTCCTCAATGTGGAAAATATACCAAGGAAGGGGGCTCCAATCAAAGCGGCGCTACAGCTGAGCCTTTGTATGATGGACTGCAGTCTGAATGGGTCTTAGAATCTATTGATCTGAGCGATTATTTAGATCAAAATATTCTAATGCGATTTAAATTAGTTTCCGATACAAATGTTAGAGAAGACGGTTTCTATTTTGACGATCTCCAGGTCAAAATCCTAAATGATAATTTGAGCATAGACGACTTCATTGCTCAGAATTTCAATTTGTACCCTAATCCGGTTAAAGATCAATTGATGATCAACAGTCCAATTCAAAACTACGACCTGAAATTATTTTCAATTCAAGGGCAATTGTTGTTTAGCGACCAAAATAGAAATGGAAATTCTACAATTGATTATTCAAAATTTGCAAATGGCATTTACCTTCTGAATATTCAATCCAATAATCGTTCACAAACCTTCAAAATCATCAAACAATAGCTCGGCCGGCCTTTGAATTATCGGTGGTATTTTATGCAAATTTGTTTATGCTGTTTTATTTTTTAATTTGCATAACCATAATACCTGTAAAATGTCGGTAAAGATTACACGAATTTTTGATTTCCCTTATTATCAATTAGAAACCTATAATTTAGAGAAGGCTTTAACTACAAAATACGATGATCGCTGGCATTCAATTTCTTCAAAAACATATCTCGATCAAGCCAATGCCATAAGTCGTGGCTTATTGCATTTAGGCGTTCAGCAAAATGATAAGATTGCGGTAATTTCTACAAATAACCGAACCGAATGGAATGTTTTGGATATCGGAGTCTTGCAGTTAGGTGCACAAAATGTGCCTATATATCCCACAATCAGTAAGGAAGATTATGAATATATATTAAATCATTGCGAAGCAAAATATTGCTTTGTTTCAGATGTAGAAATTCTCGAGAAACTCAATGCAATTAAAGGGCAAACCAGGCTTCAGGGAATCTATACCTTTGATGACATCGCTGGTGAAAAAAATTGGAATGAGGTCATAAAATTAGGAGAAGATAGCTCTAATCAGTCAGACTTAGATGCCAGAAAAGCAGCGGTTAAACCCGAAACACTCGCGACATTGATCTATACGTCAGGAACGACAGGAAGGCCAAAAGGCGTCATGTTGTCCCACCACAATTTGGTTACCAATGTCATCGATAGTGAAAAGCGTGTCCCCTTAAAAAAAGGAAAATCAAAGGCCTTGAGTTTTCTCCCGGTATGCCATGTATTTGAGCGCATGATACTCTATTTATATCAGTATTGTGGTGTTGAGATTCATTTCGCCGAATCTATTGAAAAAATCAGTGACAATTTAAAGGAGGTCAGTCCGCATGTCATGACCGCGGTACCTCGATTATACGAAAAGGTTTATGATAAGATTTACGCCAAAGGTGAAGATCTGTCTGGGGTTAAGAAGTTTTTATTCTACTGGGCCATTGAACTTGGATTAAAGTTTGAACCTTATGGTGCCAATGGCTGGTGGTACGAGCAAAAGTTAAAGTTGGCCCGAAAACTTATTTTCAGCAAATGGCAAGCTGGTCTTGGTGGCCAACTTGAATTAATGGTTTCGGGTAGTGCACCATTACAGGCCCGATTAGCCCGTGTATTTGCGGCTGCCGGAATGCCAATCATGGAAGGCTACGGATTGACTGAAACATCGCCGGTTGTATCGGTAAATTGTCAGGAAAACGGCGGTTTTCGAATTGGAACTGTTGGACGGATCATCGATAATGTTGAAGTCAAAATAGCCGATGATGGTGAGATTCTGGTAAAGGGTCCTAATATCATGCAGGGCTATTTTAAAGATGATGATCGCACAAATGAAGTCATGACGGGTGACTTTTTCCATACCGGTGATAAAGGTGAAATTGATGCCGATGGTTTTTTAAAGATCACCGGACGAAAAAAGGAAATGTTCAAAACATCGGGCGGGAAATACGTGATCCCAACCCTCTTGGAAAATGAACTGAAACAGTCGCGATTCATCGAGCAAGTTATGGTTGTAGGTGAAGGGGAAAAAATGCCGGCTGCATTGATACAGCCAAATTTCGAATTCATTAAAGATTGGATCGATCGCAAAGAAAAAAAAGTAGGCCACTCTGAAAAAGAAATCGCCCAATCAGAAATTATCGTAAAACGCATTCAAAAGGAAGTCAATAAATGCAATGCCAAATTTGGCAAATGGGAACAGATCAAACGCTTTGAACTTACGCCCGAAATTTGGTCTATTGATGGCGGGCATCTCACTCCTACAATGAAAATGAAACGCGATAAGATCAAGGCGTTATTCATCGATTTGTACAATAAAATCTACGATAAGGTCACCTGATCTTATCAATTTAGATCTCCATACCTCTCCTGGGCTTCGATTCGTATTATTTCATTCCAACTTCCGGGTCTTTAATAAAAAAACAGTCTAAAATTTATAAATTTATTATGCGTGCATAATAAATTTTTGTATCTTTGAGATCAATTTATTTGGGATGAAAGAGAAAACAATAGACTATGTGCTTCGAACGACCTGGCTCGCTGTACAAAAAATGTATAATGAGGAAGCGGCCAAATTTGAGAGTACCATGGCTACAGGTTTTACCCTTTTGAGTATTGACCCCGATGAAGGAACGCCTTCAACTGCACTTGGACCAAAAATGGGTATGGAAGCTACCAGTCTGTCGCGGATTTTAAAAACGATGGATGATCGCGGCCTCATCGAGCGCAAACCCAATCCTAATGATGGAAGAGGTGTGCTGATCCACCTTACCGATTTCGGCCGTGAAAAAAGGGAGTATTCTCGTGAACGGGTACTCTTATTTAATGAGGCGGTCAAAAATAACATCTCTGAAGAAAAAATCAACAATTTTTATGAGGTCGCCGAACTTATAAATGAATTGATCTCTAATAAAAAAATATACAACAATAAAGAAAGAACCTTTAAATAAAATGACCACAAAAAGAATACAAAAAGTTGCAGTCATTGGCTCAGGTATCATGGGAAGCGGCATTGCCTGCCATTTTGCCAATATAGGCGTTGATGTGCTGCTACTAGATATTGTCCCTCGTGAATTGAATGAACGAGAGAAGGCCAAAGGCCTGACTTTAGAGGATAAGGCAGTAAGAAATCGATTAGTAAATGATTCACTGAAAACTGCATTGAAATCAAAGCCCTCTCCTATTTATCATCAAAAATTTGCTGATCGAATTACAACAGGAAACCTTGAAGATGATATAGCGAAAGTCAAAGATGTCGATTGGATCATCGAGGTCGTTGTTGAACGTCTGGATATAAAAAAGACAGTGTTTGAAAACCTGGAAAAACACCGCAGTCCGGGGACTCTCATTACCTCCAATACTTCGGGAATTCCAATTAAGTTTATGAGCGAAGGGCGGTCAGAAGATTTTCAAGAGCATTTCTGCGGCACACATTTCTTTAACCCGGCACGATACTTAAAGTTATTCGAAATTATTCCCGGGCCAAAAACGTCTCAAGAGGTTCTTGATTTTTTAAATGGTTACGGCGAACAATTTCTGGGTAAGACATCGGTCATTGCCAAAGATACACCTGCCTTTATTGGTAATAGAATAGGAATATTCGGTATTCAAAGTTTGTTTCATCAGGTTAAGAATCTTGGTCTAACCATTGAAGAAGTTGATAAACTCACAGGTCCTGTTATTGGTCGGCCAAAATCGGCCACCTTTAGAACGGTTGACGTGGTAGGTTTAGATACCCTGGTGCATGTGGCTAATGGCATCTACGAGAATTGCCCGAATGATGAATCCCACGACTTATTTAAAATTCCGGATTTTATAACCACAATGATGGAGAATCAATGGCTGGGAAGTAAGTCTGGACAAGGATTTTACAAAAAAACAGTTTCTGCTGAAGGCAAAAAAGAAATCTTATCATTAGATCTTGACAGCCTCGAATACCGTTCAAAAAAAAGAGCGTCCTTCGCAACACTCGAGCTTACCAAATCAATAGATAAGGTGATTGACAGATTTCCTGTTTTGGTTGATGGAAAGGACAAAGCCGGCGATTTTTATAGATCAAATTTTGCAGCCATGTTTGCCTATGTTTCAAATAGAATCCCCGAAATATCGGACGAGCTTTATAAGATTGATGATGCCATGAAGGCCGGATTTGGTTGGGAACATGGCCCATTTCAAATTTGGGATGCCATTGGTGTTCAAAAGGGCATTGATATCATGAAAGCAGAGGGCAAAGTTCCCGCCGAATGGGTAACAGAAATGCTGGCCTCTGGCAATTCATCCTTCTATTCTGTTAAAGATGGAGCAACTTATGCTTATGACATTCCTAAAAAATCTCAGGAAAAAATTCCTGGTCAGGACGCCTTTATCATCCTCGATAATATCAGGACATCGAATGAAGTTTGGAAAAATTCCGGATTGGTCATAGAAGATCTCGGTGATGGGATTTTAAATGCAGAATTTCAGTCTAAAATGAATACCATTGGTGGTGATGTTTTGGCCGGTCTGAATAAGGCCATTGATCTCGCTGAAAAGGATTATCAGGGATTGGTCATTGGTAATCAAGCGGCAAATTTCTCTGTTGGTGCGAATATTGGAATGATCTTTATGATGGCTGTGGAGCAGGAATATGATGAATTGAATATGGCTATCAAATATTTTCAAGACACCATGATGCGGATGCGCTATTCTTCAATTCCAACAGTCGCCGCACCTCATGGTATGACCCTTGGTGGCGGTTGCGAATTGTCAATGCATGCTGATAAAGTGGTTGCTGCTGCGGAAACCTATATCGGGCTTGTTGAATTTGGTGTTGGCGTGATTCCTGGTGGAGGCGGTTCTAAAGAAATGACCTTAAGAGCTTCTGATACCTTCCGTAAAAATGATGTTGAACTCAATGTTTTACAGGAATATTTCCTCGCTATTGGCATGGCTAAAGTTGCTACTTCAGCTTATGAGGCATTCGATTTTGGAGTGCTTCAAAAAGGAAAAGATATTGTAGTGGTGAATAAAGATCGCCAGATCGCCCTGGCAAAGGCATATGCTAAACTCATGGCCGAACAAGGGTATACGCAACCCTTACAAAGAAAAGATATAAAGGTTCTCGGGAAACAGGCCTTAGGCATGTTCCTGGTTGGAACGGATTCTATGGAAGCCGGAAAATATATCTCCGAACATGATAAAAAGATCGCTAACAAACTGGCATATGTCATGGCAGGTGGTGATTTGTCTGAGCCAACTTTGGTCAGCGAACGGTATTTATTGGACCTCGAGCGCGAAGCATTTTTAAGTCTGTGCACCGAGCGCAAAACCTTAGAACGCATTCAGCATATGCTCAAAACCGGAAAACCCTTAAGAAATTAAATCTATGAAAACAGCATATATAGTAAAAGGATATCGAACAGCAGTAGGCAAAGCGCCAAGAGGTGTCTTTAGATTCAAAAGACCGGATGAATTGGCGGCTGAGACCATTGAGCATCTAATGAAAGAATTACCTCAATTGGACAAAACCCGAATTGACGATGTTATTGTTGGAAACGCCATGCCAGAAGCAGAACAAGGATTAAATGTAGGTCGTTTGATCTCATTAATGGGACTAAAGATCGAAGACGTTCCCGGAATGACGGTAAACAGATATTGTGCCTCCGGATTGGAAACCATTGGAATTGCAACGGCAAAAATTCAGGCCGGAATGGCTGATTGCATCATCGCAGGAGGAGCCGAAAGCATGAGTTACATTCCTATGGGTGGCTATAAACCAACGCCGGATTATGAAGTTGCGAAAAGTGGAAATGAAGATTATTACTGGGGTATGGGATTAACGGCCGAAGCTGTTGCCAATCAATTCAAAATATCACGTGAAGATCAGGATGAATTTGCCTATAATTCACATATGAAATCATTAAAAGCACAGGCTGAAGATAGGTTTCAGGATCAAATAGTTCCTATTACTATTGATGAGGTTTATGTTGACGACAGTGGTAAAAAGGCCACTAGATCCTATACGGTTAACAAAGATGAAGGTCCGAGAAAAGGAACAAATCAAGAGGCACTTGCTAAATTACGACCTGTTTTCGCTCAAGGCGGAAGTGTCACTGCGGGAAATTCATCACAAATGAGTGATGGTGCGGCATTCGTTATGATTATGAGTGAAGAAATGGTCAAAGAATTGAATCTCGAACCTGTAGCACGATTGGTGAACTATGCAGCGGCTGGTGTTGAACCTCGCATCATGGGAATAGGACCTGTAAAAGCGATCCCTAAAGCACTTAAACAAGCCGGATTAAAACAAGATGATATTTCACTTATCGAATTGAATGAAGCTTTTGCATCGCAGTCGCTTGCTGTTATAAGAGAATTAGGATTGGATCAGGACATCATCAATGTCAACGGTGGTGCCATTTCATTGGGCCATCCCCTTGGATGCACTGGTGCTAAACTTTCAGTCCAACTATTTGATGAAATGCGGAAACGCGAAATGACCTCTAAATACGGCATGGTTACCATGTGCGTTGGAACAGGTCAGGGAGCTGCTGGAATTTTTGAATTTTTAAATTAAAAAGAAAAAAAATAAAAAGTAATGGAAACAGTTGAAAAAGATATTTTACGAGGAGGGCAATTCATCGTAAAAGAAACCAAGTGTGAAGATGTGTTTACACCTGAAGATTTTTCCGAAGAACAGCGCATGATGAAAGATGCTGTAATTGAGTTTAATGATAGAGAAGTCATCCCCTACAAAGCCCGCTTTGAGGCAAAGGATTATGCACTAACGGAAGAGTGTATGCGGAAGGCCGGAGAACTCGGATTTCTTGGCGTATCTGTTCCTGAGGCCTACGGCGGACTCGGAATGGGGTTTGTTTCAACCATGTTAGTCTGTGACTATATCTCAAGTGGAACAGGGTCGTTTAGTACTGCCTTTGGCGCACATACAGGCATAGGAACAATGCCAATAACCCTATATGGTACAGAAGAACAAAAACTAAAATATGTTCCAAAATTAGCTTCTGGTGAGTGGTTTGGAGCCTATTGTCTTACAGAACCCGGTGCCGGAAGTGATGCCAATTCGGGAAAAACTACGGCCGAATTATCAGAAGATGGTAAGACTTACAAGATCAACGGACAAAAAATGTGGATCTCGAATGCAGGTTTTTGCAGTTTATTCATCGTTTTTGCAAGAATTGAGGATGATAAGAATATTACAGGATTCCTTGTTGAAAATGATCCGGAAAATGGGATCGTTTTAGGCGAAGAGGAACATAAATTAGGGATACGGGCCTCATCGACCCGTCAGGTATTTTTTAACGATTGTATCGTGCCTGTTGAAAATATGTTATCAGAACGTGGCAACGGATTTAAGATCGCCATGAATGCTCTAAATGTAGGTCGTATCAAATTGGCCGGTGCTTGTGTCGATTCACAACGACGCATGACTGCAATGGCGGTACAATATGCCAACGAACGCAAACAATTTAAAACGGCCATTGCCAATTTTGGAGCTATTAAATCGAAGCTGGCAGAAATGGCAACAAATGCTTATGTCTGCGAATCAGCTTGCTATAGAGCCGCTAAAAATATAGAAGATAGAATTTCAATTCGCCTCGCTTCGGGTAACACTCATCAAGAGGCCGAATTGAAAGGCGTTGAAGAATATGCGATTGAATGTTCAATCTTAAAAGTGGCTGTTTCTGAAGATGTTCAGGACTGCGCCGATGAAGGCATTCAAATTTTCGGTGGTATGGGTTTTTCGGAAGAAACCCCTATGGAATCCGCCTGGCGTGATGCACGAATCACACGAATTTATGAAGGTACCAATGAAATAAACAGAATGCTTTCAGTAGGTATGCTCGTTAAGAAAGCCATGAAAGGTCATGTTGACCTTTTAGGGCCTGCCACTCAGGTTGCAGAGGAACTTATGGGAATTCCGTCCTTTGACACTCCCGATTATTCTGAATTGTTTTCAGAAGAGAAAGCGATAATCGCTAAACTGAAAAAAGTATTCCTTATGGTAGCCGGTGCAGCAGTCCAAAAATATGGACCTGATCTTGAAGAACACCAGCAACTGCTTTTGGCGGCTTCAAATATATTAATAGAGATTTATATGGCCGAGTCGGCAGTATTGCGCGCGGAGAAAAATGCCAGACGTTTTGGAGAAGACGCTCGAAAAGAGCAAATCGCGATGGCGAAGCTCTATTTGTTCAATGCCGTTGAGATCATCAATAGAAATGCGAAAGAAGGCATTGTGTCATTCGCCGAAGGTGATGAGCAACGCATGATGCTTATGGGACTTAAGCGATTTACGAAATACACGAATTATCCAAATGTGGTTGAATTGCGTAATACCATTGCAGAGAAACTTAAAGCAGAGAACACATACTGTTTCTAATTCGAATAAATTTTAGCTGAATTTAAGCCATTCTATTAAAAAGGAATGGCTTTTTTTATTACAAAAAAAAGCCGCTATCTGTAAAGACAACGACTTTTTTCAATTAAACTTAACGACCCTTTTCTGTCTGGTCTGTTTGATAAAAGTGAGCCCTCCCTGAAGAGGGCATCACTTTCTAATTAAACTTAACGACCCTTTTTTTTTGGTCTGTTTTAATAAAAGTGAGCCCTCCCTAAAGAGGGCATCACTTTCTAATTAAACTTAACGACCCTTTTCTGTCTGGTCTGTTTGATAAAAATGAGCCCTCCCTAAAGAGGGCATCACTTTCTAATTAAACTTAACGACCCTTTTCTGTCTGGTCCGTTTGATTAAAATGAGCCCTCCCTCAAGAGGGCAACACTTTCTAATTAAACTTAACGACCCTTTTTTGTTTGGTCCGTTTGATGAAAATGAGCCCTCCCTGAAGAGGGCATCACTTTCTAATTAAACTTAACGACCCTTTTTTGTTAGATCAGTTTGATAAAAGGACGCCCTCCCTAAAGAGGGCGACACTTTCAAATTAAACTTAACGACCCTTTATTATTTCACAAGAACTTTCTTAGAGAATGCTCCTTGTGCTGTATTAACTTTTATAATATAAGTTCCTGTACTTAAGTTAGAAACTTTAAATTCTGAATAATTGCTATTATCAACAGCCGTGGTTGTGAAAACAGATTGACCAAGAATATTGAATAATTCAATGGCGTCCATATCCCGGTTGCTAGGATTCATCAGTACAATACTTTCCTTGGCATTATCGTAATGCACATCAAAGACATCTAAATCGGTATCTTCAATATCCAATACGTCCTGGTTGCTGAACGTGATCTCAAAGCGATCTAAATAACTTCCGGCGTTCAAATAAACCTGGTATTCAGATACCCTTAGATCATGGTAAATTTCAAGTTCTTTATCATGTAGGAAGATTTGAACATCGTCCATAACATTTTCTAATTTATCGATCATTATACTGTTCAAACCATGGCTGTCTGTATGAATTCCTAATTGTAAAACCGTCATTGCATCAATGGTGTTTGTCCCTTGAATCGTATATTTTTCTTCACCGATCATCCAGTACATATCGTCTATTTGTGATTCATAATACAAGCCATCATAACCCCAATCAAATCCTGGAGTCGCGTTTTCATCTACTGTAACCAGTAATTGCCTGTGAATCTCATTGATCGAGTTTAATCCAATTCTAAGCTTCATCCTTGGATCGTCTATTGCTTCACCTTCTTCAGTTGCGGCTCGTCCCGGAATCATTCCTGTATCCGCATTATTCGCTTCCATAAAGATTGAGCTCCCAACGGCTTCTCTACGAAACACACGTTGTCCGTTATTAAAATTAATAGTACCGTTAGCTTCACCAATGACAAAGAATCCCTGACTCACCGGAATAAATCGTCCGGGAATTTTTGTTGGTATACCTCCTGTCCCTACATCAGGATCATTCGTTCCTAATGTGGCTGCAGGAATACCACCGGCTAAATTGTAAGTCGCATATCCGCCAAGGTAATCTTGAAGATTATGAGAGCCGCCTCCCCAATGTTCCCAGAAATATAATGTACCTGTTGTAGCACCTGTTCCTTCAATAATTGGGGCATTGTCAAGGATGAATTGATGCGCATCAATGGCAGACGGATAAGGATTACCAATCAGATAATCATTTCCGGCATTTAAAGTAAGGTTGATATCGCCATTATTTGGTTTTCCGGTGAAAACATAATTCTGGTCATCTGAAATAGCTCCCGAACCAGGGCCTTTCATTGTAAAGCCCTCCCCGGCCAATAGTGTTCCAGTACTTCGAACATGTTGCCAGGCCGAGTAATCATCATCCAACAAGTTGGCAAATTTCCATATCCAGTAGTCGGCAATACTAACCGGGTTGGTATTGGCACCATCATAACCGGATGTTAGCCAGTTTATATTTTGTGTACCGTCACGCATAACGTCCGGTAATGTAAAGCTGTTATTATTAGTTGTGATATTACTTACACCTACCGGTGATGACCAGTAATTATAAGTATGTACATCGGCAGTACCTTGCTGGTCACGCTCAATCCTACCTGCAGAAGTCACATCAAGGTCACCTCCATCGGTTTGAATAAGTTGTGATTCACCTTCCAGGTCAATATCACCATCTAACTTTAAATAATGCGTTACTGTCAGTCCAAATCCGGTACCTAAAGCTGTATTTCCGTCGACATGGATTTCATTCGAATCAACAAGAAGAGCAAGAACCGACCGGTTTCCATCATTAGATGACGGAAGATCTGAATCATCAGCAATTACAATATCATGTGATGTTTGAACAATGTTCCAGTCAATTGAAATATTCGCATTTACAACTGAAGTAGTTCCGGGAATCGGTTGTACATTTCCGTTCAACCATGAATTCTTATTGTCCCAGTCACCATTTTGAGTTGACATATATGGCAGTGGCGCAGTTTGCCAATCAACTGTTTTAAGGTTTTTTAGGGCGCCTTGATGCCCATTTCCTGACTCATCCTTGGTATTCGTATATGTATAGGTCGACATCGGATAATATCCCGCAAGGTCAGACCATGGAATTGTTGATATATCATCTTTAGAAGGCGTTATTCCTCTGGAATTAAAATAAGTTCCACCAACAAAACTTGCATTATTCTCAATTTCCTGATTCATTATGTAACGCAATTGATCAGCCGTTAAATCGGTATTCCAAACACGCACTTCATCAATATTTCCGTC
>JABDLA010000173.1 GCA_013001965.1 Flavobacteriaceae bacterium
TTGAATTGGTCCTTATATGCTAAATTAAATTTATGATAAGTGAAATTTAAATTAACATGAGAGCCCAGATACCGTTTGTAGCCGGCATGAAAATAAATATCGAATAAGGGATCGACAAAGTCGCCATTCATTACTGCGCTACCACCGGCGACGGTAACTGCGTTTTTACCTCTGATCTCAGCACCAAATCTTGGACTGTAAAATTTCTTGGAAGGGTCAGTTTCTTTCTCTTGAGATGTGCCAATCTGAACAATAAAAAGACAACAAAATAATAGTGCTATACTAATCAATTTTCTCTTACTCATTATACAAAGTTATGAGGCAGAAAAAGTTCAAATTATGATTTGGAAGCGTGGAAATATAATAAATGATTTTAATAAACTGTGAATTAGTGGACTTAATGTGCTATTTTTTAACAATTTGTAGGATTTTTATAGCAGTTTATTTGTAATCTAAAGGAGTCAAAAACAACAAAAGCTTAAAAAGTGGGATATACAAATCGTCACTTTTTAAGCTTAGAATAACTAAATTTAAAAACGAAAAAACTATCTTATACTTAAGATG
The DNA here is from genome assembly GCA_013001965.1 of Flavobacteriaceae bacterium. GTDB lineage: Bacteria > Bacteroidota > Bacteroidia > Flavobacteriales > Flavobacteriaceae > JABDLA01. Next base: position 565 of record JABDLA010000173.1, read on the forward strand.
CTATTTCAGCCTTCTTAACCATTTCGACAGCGTTGTCTTGAGTAACTCCTTCTTTGACGTCATTGTTGTCGTCAAGAGAGAATAAAAGTGTTGCAACCATAAGTGCTGCGACACTTAACAGTAACTTCTTCATTTTTACAAAAATTGATTAATAGCATATCAAATTTAAGCAAAATATGTCATTCATCGATACTTTGAAGGCCTACTTCTGTAAGATTTTTCTGTTAATTTCGATAAGAAGTTAATTAATTAGTTGAAATACTATAAAATGAGTGCTTTTTTAAAAAAATACGTGATGATACGCTGTTTATTTTAACATTTTTAAGATGTTAATAACCTCAAATCAATATTTTAGTCCATTTTACCTTGTAAATAACAATTCCCGGTATTTGGTTAAAGGCCATAATTCATCATCTATAAGCAATTCCAATTTGTCACAGCTGTATCGTATTTTATCAAAATACGGAATGATCTTTTTACAATAGGTCTCGGCCTTCTTTTCGGCATCTTTTATAAGGTTGGCTTTTCGACGTTCATCCGTCATATTTGTCACACCTGAATTAATGGATTCAATATGTTTTGATATCTCTGCGATCAGCTCGAGTTGTTCCTTTGCAATTTTTTTAAATTCCGAACCGTATATTTCTTTAAGGCCCCTGACATTATCGATCAATATACTCTGATATTTTACAGCTGTTGGGATCACATGATTTCGCGCCACATCACCCAGCACGCGACTTTCAATTTGAATGCGCATGGTATACTCCTCTACTTCGATCTCGTAACGTGCCTCGATCTCAATTTTATTCATTACATCCAGATCTTCAAAAAGACGAATTGTTTTTTCTGCTACCCTCGCCTTTAAAGCTTCAGGAGTGGTTTTATTATTACTCAAGCCACGTTTCTTGGCTTCCTTTTGCCATTCTTCACTATAACCATTGCCTTCAAATAAAATATTTTTCGAAGTCTTGATGTATTCTCGTATCACATTAAAGATGGCATCATCCTTCTTCATGTCCTTCTTCTTAATCAAGGTATCCACTTCATTTTTAAAATCAATAAGTTGTTTTGCCATAATCGAATTCAAAACGGTCATAGGGTTGGCGCAGTTCGCAGATGATCCTACTGCTCTAAACTCAAACTTATTGCCAGTAAAGGCAAAGGGAGATGTTCTGTTCCTGTCGGTATTGTCCAACAGGATCTCAGGAATTTTCCCAACAACATTCAATTTCAGGTCCGTTTTTTCCTGGGGAGACAGTTTTCCTTTGGTCACTTCTTCCAATTCCTTCAAAACAGCGCTTAATTGCTCACCAATAAAAACAGAAATAATGGCTGGTGGTGCCTCATTTGCACCAAGGCGATGGTCATTACTGGCCGAAGCAATTGATGCCCGCAGCAACTCCTCATATTCATAGACGGCTTTTATCGTATTTACAAAAAAGGTGAGAAACTGCAAGTTACTCATTGGCGTTTTTCCGGGGCTTAATAAATTAACTCCGGTATTTGTACTTAAACTCCAATTGTTATGTTTTCCTGACCCATTAACGCCTGCGAAGGGTTTTTCATGAAGCAAAACTTTAAAATTATGACGTTCAGCAATCTTATCCATCATATCCATAATTAAGGAGTTATGATCGACTGCAAGGTTAGCTTCATCATATATCGGAGCCAATTCAAATTGATTAGGCGCCACTTCATTATGGCGAGTTTTCACAGGAATTCCAAGGCGCATGCATTCTTTTTCCAGATCGCTCATAAACGATAACGCCCTGTTTGGGATACTTCCAAAATAATGATCATCCAATTGTTGCCCTTTGGCTGGAGAATGACCTAAAAGCGTTCGTCCGGCAAGGACAATATCAGGTCTTGACTTGGCCAATGAAGAATCAATTAAAAAATATTCTTGTTCCCAACCCAGTGAAGCATTTACTTTTTTTACACTCTTATCGAAATATTTTGCAACGGCAACTGCGGCCTGGTCCACGGCTTGCAAGGCACGCAATAAGGGTGTTTTATAATCTAAGGCTTCACCGGTATAGGCCACAAAAACGGTTGGAATACATAAGGTGGTACCATATATAAAAGCAGGAGATGTTGGATCCCAGGCGGTGTAACCACGTGCCTCAAAAGTATTTCGAATACCACCATGAGGAAAACTCGACGCATCAGGTTCTTGCTGAACGAGCTGGCCTCCACCAAATTTCTCAACCGCTTGCCCGTTGCCAATAGTTTCAAAAAAGGCATCATGCTTTTCTGCGGTGGCTCCGGTTAACGGTTGAAACCAGTGCGTATAATGCGTGGCACCTTTGGACAATGCCCAGTCCTTCATGGCTGAGGCGATCTGATCGGCGATACCGCGATCAATCTTTGATCCTTTTTCGATAGCCGATTTTACACTATTGAATGCGTCTTTTGTTAGGGACTGCCGCATTGATGATTCGTTAAATACATTGGAACCAAATAAGTCAGATCGCTTTTTGGGTTCACTGATTTTTAATGGTTTTCGCTTTAGTGTTTCCTTTAATGAATGAAATCTTAATGTTGACATTGCAATGGGCTTTTAAATGTTATTATCAGATTATATATGAGGAATACTTAAATCATATGAGATATTCCACATTGAATTATTAACAATTCGGTAAAAATAATTCAAAAAACTTCTGTTTTAACGTTTAGACCCCTCTTTTTTTGGGGTGAAATTGGCATTTTGTCGAATTGTTGATAAGTGAACCCCATAAATATTGTTATGGTATTGAAAAAAATTATATTTGTTCTTTTAAAATTAATAAACAATAAAAACGAATTAAAACATGACAAAATCAAAACTTGAGTACATCTGGTTAGATGGACATAAGCCAACTCAAAACATGAGAAGTAAAACAAAATTGGAAGCGGATTTTAGCGGTCGACTTGAAGACTGTCCAATTTGGTCGTTTGACGGATCTTCAACCGAACAAGCTGAAGGAAATTCTTCAGATTGTCTTCTTAAACCCGTTGCAATTTATCCCGATCCTACCCGGAAGAATGGATACCTGGTTATGAATGAGGTGTTAAATGCGGATGGCTCAGCGCATGAATCCAATGCTCGAGCACTCATTGACGACGACGACAATGACTTCTGGTTTGGTTTTGAACAGGAATATTTCTTGATGGACACAAAAACCGATCTGCCCTTAGGTTTCCCACGAGGTGGATTTCCAGGTCCTCAAGGAAAATATTATTGCTCGGTTGGCGGTCGCTATACCTGGGGCCGTGATATCGTTGAAGAACATGCAGACCTTTGCTTAGAGGCTGGATTAAATTTTGAAGGCATCAACCAGGAAGTTGCTCCCGGACAATGGGAATTTCAATTATTTTCCAAAGGTGCTAAAAAGGCCGGTGATGAAATGTGGGTGGCACGATATCTTTTGGACCGACTGACGGAAAAATATGGATATTATATAGAGTATCACCCAAAACCTGTTAAAGGCGACTGGAACGGGTCAGGAATGCATGCGAACTTTTCTAACAGCACACTTAGAAACTGTGGCAGTCAGGAAGTCTACGAACAAATATGTGAAGCCTTCAGACCTGTGACCAAGGAGCATATAGATGTTTATGGCGAATTTAATGACCAGCGTCTTACAGGAAAACATGAAACAGCCGCCATTTCCGATTTCAGTTATGGTGTTTCAGATCGAGGTGCATCTATTCGTATCCCAATAATTACTGTAGAAAAAGGATGGAAAGG
>JABDLA010000188.1 GCA_013001965.1 Flavobacteriaceae bacterium
GGTCGGCTACCAAAGCTCCAATGCCAATGGCACCTGTGGCAACACCAGCGATCACATCTGGTTTCCCGTAAGTTTTTAAAATATGTGATGCCATTTCTTTTTTTACAAAATTCCTTATTTCCGGAAATGACAAGACGATCCTGTTATCGCAATAAATAGGAGATTTCCAGCCGGACGCCCATGTAAATGGTTTTGTAGGACTCAATTTAATGGCTTGAATTTGAAGTAAAAAATCGGCGGTTTTTTTGGCCGTACTTTTATCGAAGATCATAGGCACAAAACTACTAAAAAATACTATTTTTATAGAAAATTATTTTCGTTTTTAGCATTCGTATGCAACATATATTCGCAGGGGATAAGCCTATAGTTCTAACAACCAAAGTAGAACAAGAAACCAACTTCAAGAATTATCTTCTGGAAAACGCAAATATGACCAGGGTTTTAAAGGACCTTAGGCGAAAGGATATTGCACAAGTTAGATTAATTGGCACAAATAAGAATGAGTTGATGAAACAATTTTTAAAACTCTTGCCGAATGTCATAGCCGGTGGAGGAAAGGTCTTTAATGAAGAAGGTAAAATTCTTTTTATATACCGAAATGACAAATGGGACCTCCCTAAAGGTAAGGCAGAAAACCGGGAGACCATTGATAAAGCAGCACTTCGTGAGGTTGAAGAAGAAACAGGTGTTCAAGGGCTTGCGATAACAAAACCGCTCGAGATGACTTATCACATTTTTAAGCGAAATGGACGCCATAGAATAAAGGTGACCTATTGGTTTGAAATGAAAACCAATTATACCGGGCCGCTTGTTCCGCAGCAAAATGAAGGGATCACCAAAGTTCAATGGTTAAATACCGACGAAATGAAATTGGCTCTTGCCAATTCTTATGCCAATATCAAGCTGCTGGTTTAGGACATTATTCTTTTCTAAAAACACGACGAAGTTATTGCAATCGGCTCTCATTATTCCCTCCGAAAACGATTGCAGCGGGAATTCTTTTAAAAATACCTGCTTCTGGGTTTGCAGGTCTTTTTATTAGCTCTATTTTTGCCCCTTCCTAAAATCTGGAACCATGACAAGTTTTATTAGAAAAAGAACAGCGAATGCTAAAGATGATATTCTCAGTGGACTCACGGTGGCATTGGCACTCGTTCCCGAGGCGGTAGCCTTTGCCTTTGTAGCGGGAGTTGATCCGCTTGTTGGATTATACGCGGCTTTTATGATAGGATTAATAACCTCTGTTTTTGGAGGTCGTCCGGGAATGATCAGTGGTGCAACAGGTGCGCTTGCTGTGGTTATGGTTGCATTGGTAGCCAAAGGAAATGCTATGGGTATGGAAGGCGAAAACCTCGGGCTGTATTATCTGTTTGCAACTGTCATTCTTATGGGAATCATTCAAATGCTCGCCGGATTTTTTAAACTTGGAAAATTTGTACGCTTGATCCCACATCCGGTCATGATGGGATTTGTAAATGGTTTAGCTATTGTGATTTTCTTATCTCAGCTCGGGATGTTTCAGCATGTTGAAAATGGAGAGCGCGTATGGATGCAGGGCGCTCAACTCTTTATCATGCTGGGATTAGTCGCTTTAACCATGATTATCATGCTGGGCTTACCTAAATTGAACAAGAAATTACCTGAAGCCTTAATTGGAATAGTCGTCGTATCAGCCATTGTAATCCTTGGAAATTTGGATGTGGCCACTGTTGGAAGTTTTATCAGAGATGGTGGTGGTGAAGGCCTGAAAGGGGGACTACCGGTTTTCCAGGCAGATATTTTTAATAAAATTCCTTTGACCTGGGAAACCCTAAAATTCATAGGGCCTTATGCACTTATCCTGGCCGCAATTGGATTGATCGAGTCCTTAATGACCCTTAATTTAATAGATGACCTTACCGATACCCGGGGAAATTCAAATAAAGAATGTTTAGCTCAAGGTGGCGCTAATATTGTGACCGGCCTGTTTGGAGGTATGGGAGGTTGTGCCATGATCGGACAATCGATCATTAATATAAAGTCCGGAGGACGAACGCGCCTTTCGGGAATTGTAGCGGCACTGGCCTTATTAGCTTTTATCTTATTTGCATCAGGACTTATTGAGCAGGTTCCAATCGCTGCTTTAGTGGGTGTCATGTTTATGGTGGTCATTGGCACTTTCGCCTGGAGTAGTTTTCGCATAATCAATAAGATTCCGAAATCAGATTTATTTGTCCTGGTTTTGGTTTCAGCCTTAACGGTTATTTTTGATCTTGCGATAGCCGTATTCGCCGGGGTGATTGTGAGTGCGTTGGTGTTTTCTTGGGAAAATGCAAAGCGCATACGAGCGAGAAAACGATTCAAAGACGATGGAACCTTGATCTATGAGATCTGGGGCCCATTATTCTTCGGAAGTATTTCAGCCTTTAACGGAAAATTTGATCCAAAGAATGACCCTGATAAAATTGAGATCGATTTTGTGGAATCGCGTATTAGCGATCATTCAGCGCTCGAAGCCATTTTTAATTTGGTTGAAAAATATGAAGCCGAAGGGAAACAGATCAAATTGAAGCACCTAAGCACGGACTGCAAGATTCTGTTATACAAATCAAGCCCAAAATTCAAGGAAGTAATCATTGAAGACATTGATGATCCGCGATATCATTTGGCTGCAGATCCGGAAAAATTTACCAAAGGATTATTTGAATATTAGACTTAGGCTTTTCCATTCCATTCAGAATTGATCTTAGATTTTTTTGACACGCACACTAGCGGGGACTAATTTGGTATAGTCGCCATTATTGCTGATAACCTCTCTAACAATCGAGGACGAAATATAGGAGGTTCCGGCTGAGGTCAGTAAAAATACGGTTTCAACCGGAGCAAGATCCCGATTGGTATGAGCGATCGCTTTTTCAAATTCAAAATCCGCGGGGTTTCTTAGTCCGCGTAAAATAAAATCAACTCCAATGTCCCGGCAAAAATCAACAGTCAATCCTTCGTAAACCATCACGCTTATTCCGGGTTCATCCTTAAAAGCGTCTTCGATGAATTGTTTGCGTTCTTCTAAAGTGAACATGTATTTTTTGGCAGAATTTATTCCAATGGCAACAATAATTTCATCAAAGAGCTTGACACCACGTTTAATGATGTCATAATGTCCAAGGGTTAACGGATCGAATGATCCCGGGAAAATGGCTTTTTTCATTATATAAAAATAAGGAATTATTTTAGAGCTGAGCTGATGGCATTGTCAAACAATTCTTCAAGGGAAATTCCGGCTGCCACAGCTTGTTGCGGCAAGATGCTCTCTCTTGTTAGTCCTGGAACTGTATTGACTTCAAGAAGATGCGGTTCTCCGTTTTTAAAAATATATTCACTTCGTGTGAAGCCTTTCATCTTTAAAACTTCATAAACGGTTCGGGCTTCCTTTGACACCTTAGCGGCCATCTCTTCACTTATTTGGGCCGGTGTGATCTCCTGTGATTCGCCCAGGTATTTGGCTTTATAATCAAAAAAATCATTATCACTTATGATCTCAGTGATCGGTAATACTTTTATTTCTCCCTTATATTCTATAACACCTACTGAGACCTCTCTTCCATCAAGATATTCTTCAATGATGACTTCATCGTCTTCGGCAAAGGCATTATCTATGGCCTTCTGAAGTTTTTCTTTTTTGTAAACTTTGGTAATCCCAAAACTGCTTCCTGCCTTGTTGGCCTTGACAAAACATGGCAATCCAACTTTGTTTATGATAGCATCCTCATCTATTGAATCCCCCAAATCCAGGAAGTACGATGCGGCCATTTTTATGCCGTGAGCTTTGAGAACACTCAAACAATCACGTTTATTAAAGGTCAGTGCTGCCTGATACATGCCACAACTGGTATGTGGAATATTTAATAAATCGAAATAGCCCTGCATATAACCATCTTCTCCGGGAGTCCCATGAATGGCATTGAAAATACAATCGAAGGTAATCTTTGAACCATTAACCATGACTGAAAAATCGTTCTTGTTAACAGGAGTTTCATTGCCATGATCATCAACATAGACCCATTTATCTTTAAAAATATGAATACGAGAAGGCGTGTATTTGTCCTTGTTCAAAGTGTCGAATACAACATTTCCACTTTTCAGTGAAATCTCATATTCGCTGGAGTAGCCTCCCATGATAATTCCAATGTTTTTCTTCATCTATGATCTCAAAACCGTTTCATAAAAGTAAAACTTATTTGTACTAACTAAAAACTTTTTAAGTTTATCTGGCGTATATTAAACTAAAGTCGAACGATTCGAAACAACAAAATTAAAATTGTTTAGTTTTGTTACTTAATTAAATTGAATACATGAGCCTCATTAAATTTTTGTCGAGTAAGGTATTTCTGAAACAATTAGGACTGGCTCTCTTGGCCGTTGTTGTCCTTTGTTTTTTAATGTTGAAATGGTTGAAGTTCTCTACCAATCATGGTGAATTCATTGAGGTCCCACAGTTACAAGGCAAGACCCTCGATGTTGTTCAAATCGAGCTGGATGATAATGATCTTCAAATGGTTGTTCAGGACTCGGCCAATTATAATCCGAATTATCCTAAATATTCGGTTATTGAACAATTGCCGGAAGCCGGTTCATTGGTCAAAGAAAACCGGAAAATATATCTTACTTTGAATCCCTCCGGTTATCGCAAAATCGCGATTCCAAAAATCATTCGCCGCACCATAAGACAAGCAAGACCAACGCTTCAGGCCTTAGGTTTCGAAATTGGAAACATCACCTATATAGACGATATTGGAAAGGATGAAGTCTTAGCAATACGACATAACGGGAAAACAATAACTCCCGGAACCATGCTTGCAAAGACATCTAAGATCGATCTTGTATTAGGCAATGGAAAACGTTCATCAAACTAAGGCTTATGACATCCGAAAGTGATCTTAACACACAAGATGACAATGATCTTTATGAGCATTATGCCTTTACGGTCGACAAAGGTCAGCAGCCTTTGCGCATTGATAAATACTTGATGAATTTCATCGAGAACGCCACCCGAAATAAAGTTCAGGCGGCGGCAAAGGAAGGCAGTATTTTTGTCAATGATAAGCCGGTCAAATCCAATTATAAAGTTAAGCCCAATGATGAAATAAGGGTGCTGCTTTCGCATCCGCCTTATGAATATTTATTAGTTCCGGAGAATATTCCCATCGATATTGTATATGAAGACGATGAATTATTGGTCGTTAATAAACCGGCAGGGATGGTGGTGCATCCGGGTCATGGGAATTATTCAGGTACGCTCATCAATGCACTCACTTTCCATTTTGAGAATTTGCCCAAAAATTCAAATGAACGCCCAGGTTTGGTGCATCGCATCGATAAGGATACAAGTGGTCTCCTGGTTGTTGCCAAAACTGAAGCTAGCATGACGCATTTGGCCAAGCAGTTCTTCGATAAGACCAGCGAACGTGAATATGTTGCTTTGGTTTGGGGCGATGTAGAGGAGGAG
>JABDLA010000191.1 GCA_013001965.1 Flavobacteriaceae bacterium
CATCATTGGAAGAAATCAGTTTTGCTGAAAAGGCAAATCGGGCATGCCCAGAATTGCCTATCTATTCAAGAGTTGATATATTTACAAATAATGAAGGTGAAATAGCACTTTCAGAACTCGAACTTATTGAACCGGAATTATGGTTTAGGTTTTTCCCTCATGCAAGTGAATTATTAGCAAAAGCCATTAAGCATAAATTGAGCTCTTAATGATAAACACAAAAAAGACATTCAGATACGTTGCAGGGACCATTATCTTTTTGTTGCTTTCCGGGCTATTATATTTCGGCTATATTTATTTAAAGTATAATGAAGATCTACCCACTGGCGAACAAGGATTAGAAGCCGATGCCGTAGCTCAGAAAATGCTTGATGCCCTAAATTACAAAGCTTTGGACAGTACCAGCTACATTGAGTGGACTTTTAAAAATCTAAATCATTACAAATGGTATAAATCAGAAGGTGTTTGCCAGGTGATCTGGAAGGATTACAAGGTCAGTCTTAACTTAATGGATTTTAAACAAAGCCAGGCTTTTGTGCATAATTTTGAAGTTCATGATGAACAGGCCAAAACATTGATCGAACAGGCAACAGATAAGTTCAATAATGATTCTTTTTGGCTTTTAGCACCTTATAAGATCTTCGATCCCGGCACAGAAAGACGCCTTGTAAATAGTGGCGGTAAAATTGAATTATTGGTAACCTTCACCGAAGGTGGTTCAACGCCTGGAGATTCTTACTTATGGAAACTTGATGACTCAGGCCGACCCGTCTCTTTTAAAATGTGGACCTCTATAATTCCCATCAATGGTTTGGAAGCATCATGGACCGATTGGATAACGACTTCCAGCGGCGCCATATTACCCACGCATCATAAGGTCCTTTTTGTGGGTATCGATCTCGGTGGCGTAAAAGCAACGAAATAGATTTTTCAGTCTTTTAATAATTAAACTGTCGCATGGCTTTGCTTGCTATTCTTACCTACATAAATATAGCTTAGTACATATATAAATATAAAGAATGAGTAGAGCATTTCGCGAGTTTCAGCAAGTGCACTTTTGACTTTAGGCTCCACATAAGGCGCCAGTGCAAACGACAACACAAAAACGATGAGAAGGCAAATTATAAACCGCTTATCAGGGCTGACATAGCGGATTTTTTTAAGAATATTTTTGATCTTTGGAATAAGGTTCAATAGAGGAAGGATTAAGAAATAACCGAAAAATCCGAGTCGGAATAAATTCTGTGATTTCAACAAACTCGAGAAGCTGAATGAATCTCCCAAAATACCTCCGCCCTGGAAAACATCAAGATTATGAATATTAAACTCATCCTGTGCATTCATCTCCTCTATGGTGGGTACAGAATATTTAAATAGGCGTTGAAACCAACTCGTTTCCTCACCAAGAAACACAAAGCATAAAAACACCCATATCAAAGCCAAATAGAATTTTCGGTCCTTGACAAATGAAAGCAAGCAGAGAATAAAGGCAATCAGGTAAAATACAGCGGTTAAATTTTCAACTTCACCATCTTCACGTGTGATCCTGGAGACAAATGCCGGTTCTCCAAACCATATAAACAACACTGAAAATATCCCAAATATAAATGCGCCAAGAAATATTTTCTGATTTCTGTCCATAGGTGTCCGAATTAATCCGGTCTAAAATTATATATAACAAAACTACTGTGCAACAAAAAAGTTCAAGCACTAATTACCCTATTTAAATCGGTTAATAAGTTGCTTATACTCAAAGCAGAACTTACTTCAATTTTAAGTGTAAAAATCTTACCTTTGCAACTTTGCACATCTATGACCAATTTTGAAGAACATATTGAAGTAAAAGGTGCCCGGGTACACAACCTCAAAAATATCGATGTTTCCATTCCCAGAGAAAAACTGGTTGTCATTACCGGGCTTTCGGGAAGTGGAAAATCTTCCCTGGCCTTTGATACGATCTATGCCGAGGGCCAACGTCGTTATATCGAAACATTTTCGGCCTATGCCAGGCAATTCTTAGGCGGACTGGAACGTCCTGATGTCGACAAAATAGACGGACTTTCACCGGTCATTGCCATTGAACAGAAAACCACAAGCAAATCACCGCGTTCTACTGTAGGAACTATAACCGAAGTTTACGACTTTCTGCGCTTATTATTTTCAAGAGCCAGCGATGCCTACAGTTACAATAGTGGTGAAAAAATGGTCAGTTATAATGACGAACAGATCAAGGAACTGATCATTAAAAGTTTTGAAGGTAAACGCATCAATATCCTTTCTCCAGTGGTACGATCACGTAAAGGACATTATCGCGAACTTTTTGAACAAATTGCCAAACAGGGGTTTATAAAGGTGCGGACAGATGGTGACATACGCGACCTGGTCAAGGGTATGAAGCTGGACCGTTATAAAACTCATGATATTGAAATTGTGATCGATCGATTAAAGATCGATGCAAATGTCGATCATGATAACAGATTGACCGAAAGCATCAATACAGCCATGTATCATGGTAATAATGTTTTAATGGTAATTGATAATGATACTGAAGAAGTGCGTTTTTTTAGTCGGAATTTAATGTGCCCAAGCACCGGGATCTCCTATCCAAATCCCGAACCCAATAATTTTTCATTCAATTCACCAAAAGGGGCCTGCTCCAATTGCAACGGCATTGGAACCCTCTACGAGGTCAATACAGCTAAAATAATCCCTGATCCGTCCCTATCCATTAAAAATGGAGGTTTGGCACCGCAAGGGCCGCAAAAGAGCACATGGATCTTCAAACAACTTGAGATTATTGCCCAGCGATTCGATTTTACTCTTAGTGATCCTATCGATACAATTCCCAATGACGCTCTCGATATGATCTTATTTGGCGGTAATGAGAAATTTTCGGTGGAAAGCAAATCTCTCGGTGTTACTCGTGATTACAGCATTGATTTCGAAGGGGTCGCCAATTTTATTGAAAGTCAATACAAACATGCCGATTCCAGTTCGATCAAGCGCTGGGCCAAAACCTATATGGATAAGGTCAGTTGCTCGGTTTGTGAAGGCAGCAGATTAAAAAAAGAATCATTGTTCTTTAAGATCAATGGCAAGAATATTTCCGAGTTGGCCCAAATGGACATTATAGATCTTTCCAATTGGTTTGCAGAATTGGAAGAACATCTATCGGAAAAACAACGCATCATTGCCACCGAGATATTAAAAGAGATCAAATCCAGAATACAATTTTTGCTCGACGTCGGATTGGATTACCTGACGCTCGACCGAAGCTCCAAGTCGCTTTCCGGTGGTGAAGCTCAACGAATCAGGTTAGCAACACAAATTGGATCTCAGTTGGTAGGGGTTCTATATATTCTAGATGAGCCCAGCATTGGATTGCACCAAAGAGATAATCGAAAATTGATCCATTCTCTGGCTTCGTTACGTGATATTGGAAATTCGGTTATCGTTGTCGAACATGATAAGGACATGATCGAACACGCCGATCATGTTATTGACATCGGACCGAAGGCAGGTAAATATGGTGGAGAGATCATTAGTGAAGGCAATCCGGAAGAATTGATGACCCATCATACCTTAACTGCCGATTATTTGAATGGTACAAAATTCATCGAAATTCCGACGAAACGGCGAAAAGGCAATGGTAACTTTATAAAATTAAGTGGTTGTACCGGAAATAATTTAAAAAATGTATCAGTGAAAATTCCACTTGGTAAAATGATAGGTGTAACGGGGGTTTCAGGAAGTGGAAAATCGACCCTGATCAATGAAACATTATATCCCATTCTGAATAATTATTATTTCAATGGCGTACAGACCCCAATGCCTTATGAAAAAATTGAGGGCTTAAAACATATCGATAAGGTCATCGATGTCAATCAATCTCCAATTGGTCGGACACCACGAAGTAATCCGGCTACCTATACCGGTGTTTTTAGTGAGATCAGGAGTTTGTTCTCAAAGATCCCGGAAGCTATGATCAGGGGTTACAAACCGGGGCGTTTTAGTTTTAATGTTACTGGCGGACGTTGTGAAACTTGTAAAGGCGGTGGTTTGCGTGTCATTGAAATGAATTTCCTCCCTGATGTTTATGTGGATTGTGAAACCTGCCAGGGAAAACGATTTAACAGGGAAACCCTTGAGATTCGCTATAAAGGAAAATCGATCAGTGATGTATTGAATATGACTATTAACGAAGGCGTAGCCTTCTTTGAACATATTCCAAAAATTCACAGGAAGTTAAAAACAATTCAGGATGTTGGATTGGGATATATCACCCTTGGCCAGCAAAGTACAACCCTTTCGGGTGGTGAAGCCCAACGTATTAAATTAGCAACCGAACTTTCTAAAAAAGACACAGGAAACACCTTCTATATTTTGGATGAGCCTACAACCGGCCTTCATTTTGAAGACATTCGAGTTTTGATGATCGTCCTCAATAAATTAGTCAATAAAGGGAATACTGTATTGATCATTGAGCATAATATGGACGTAATCAAAATGGTAGACCATATCATCGACATTGGATATGAAGGTGGTAAAGGCGGCGGTGAAATCATTGTAGAAGGATCGCCTGAAAACATCATAAAGCACAAAACCAGCTATACGGCCCAATTCCTTAAAAAAGAATTAAATTAGCACGTTAAATATTGAAAGAATGAGACAAGATCAACACCATAAAGGATGGAATGAGATAAAAACAAATGATTCATGGGCTATTTTCAAGATCATGGGAGAATTTGTTGATGGCTTCGAGAAAATGAGTCAAATTGGTCCCTGCGTCTCCATATTTGGATCGGCGCGCACAAAACCAGAGAATAAATATTATCAGTTAGCTTCAGATGTGGCTCAAAGCATTGTTGAGGCGGGATATGGTGTCATTACCGGTGGCGGCCCTGGTATTATGGAAGCGGGAAATAAAGGTGCTCACCTGGCTTCCGGAACTTCGGTTGGATTGAACATCGATCTCCCCTTCGAACAACATGATAATCCCTATATCGACAGGGATAAAAATTTAGATTTCGATTATTTCTTTGTAAGAAAGGTGATGTTTGTAAAATATTCACAAGGATTTGTGGTTATGCCAGGCGGATTTGGCACCCTAGATGAGCTCTTCGAAGCGATTACCCTTATTCAAACGCATAAAATAGAACGATTCCCTATAATTATGGTTGGAAGCGAGTTTTGGGAAGGGCTCTTTGATTGGGTAAAATCTACTGTACTGAAAAAATTTGGAAATATTAGCGCAACCGATCTGGATCTTATACATCTTGTAGATACAAAGGAAGAGGTTATCGAAATATTAAATGCCTTTTATAATAAGTTTGATCTTAGCCCTAACTTCTAGAAATCCGAAGGATTTATCAGAACTATGACAAAGAAAACTATAATATCAATTTATGCCGTTTTGGTCTGTTGTGCCCCGATATTTGGGCAAACTACCTTTAAGGCCATGTTTTACAATGTCCTGAACTATCCCGATCAGGGTCCGGCAAACAGAATTGATAATTTAGATGTCATTCTTTTAGATTTTCAGCCGGATATTTTTATGGCCTGTGAGATCAATACTATTCAGGGATCCAATGATATCCTAAATGCTCTACAAAATGTAAAATCAGAATTTTCAGCAGCGAATTTTGTGACCAATACATCAGATGATATGTCGGGGAATCAGAACGATTTTCAGAATATGCTGTATTACGATTCTTCGAAATTTATTCTTGAAGCTCAAACAGAGATCACAACAATCTTTAGGGATTTTAACCATTATACCCTTAAATTAAATACGGTCGATCAAGCGACGAATCCCATTATTTTGAATGTAATTGTGTGTCATCTTAAATCATCGAGCGGCGTTGATAATCAGAATCTCCGTTTGCAGATGGTCAATGATCTCGTGGCTTATATGGAATCATGGCCAAGTGATGAACTCGTTTTACTGGGTGGCGATCTTAATTTGTATACCTCATCAGAATCGGCATTTCAGGAATTATTAGATAGCTCGAACAATATCACATTTACCGATCCTGCCAACCGCATTGGATCATGGCATAATAACAGCTCCTTTATCGATGTGTTCACACAATCAACTCGCACCCAATCCGGTATGGGAGGCGCTACAGGAGGATTCGACGATCGCTTCGATTTTATTCTGACCTCCCAAAACATGCTGACCAGCCCGGATCTTTACTATGTGGACACGTCTTATAAAGTCTATGGAAATAATGGCACTGTAAGCTGCTATAATCAAGAGATTAACAGTACCAATTGTGCAGGAACCGATTATGACCAGACCATTAGAGATGCCCTCTACTTTATGAGCGATCATTTGCCGGTCACTGTTGAATTGCAAACCAATGAGGTCTTATTGAGTATTGAAGAGTTTCAAACAACGACCGCACTTAATTTCCTCGGAAGTAATTTGGTGGATGACCATGTTATTTTTCAAATGCAACCCACGCAGATTAATTTTAAAAGCATTAAAATTTTCAATGCTCTCGGGCAAGAAATCGGAACTTATACTATTGAACATTTAAACCAATTAAAAATCAATGTGTCCAATTGGTCTAAGGGCCTTTATTATGTGGTCACCTCAAACAATGCAATCAAGCCCCTGAAGTTTATAAAAAAATAATTGAAAAATTACCTACTGAACATATCGCTTATTCTCCTAATGGTTGCCGGCTTCGGGCAAAATAAAATCGATATCAACGCTCTTGTTGATCTCGAAAACGAATCCATTCGGATTCATCAATATATCGCCTATAAAAATACATCCTCCGTTGACCTCGATTCAATATATCTGAACGACTGGAGCAATAGTTATTCCACTAAGAAAACGCCGTTGGCCCTTCGTTTTGCTGAAGAATACAATACCAAGTTTCATTTTGCTAAAAGTGAAGATCGTGGTTTCACTTCCATTACGTCAATTCAAAATGAAAATGAGAACCCACTGGTTCATGAACGCCTAAAAGAACATCCGGATGTTATAAAGGTTATTCTTGAAGAGCCTGTGCAAGCCGGAGAAACCTATGAATTACATCTCGAATATATCATTAAGTTGCCGAGTACGAAATTCACCGACTATGGTATTTCCGAATTTGATGAGATCAATTTAAAATATTGGTATATAACACCGGCTATTTTCAATGGCGAATGGCAATATTATAGCAACAAGAATTTAAATGATCTTTTTATTCCGAAATCCGATATCAATCTTCAAATTGAATTTCCCAGGAATTACGTACTGACATCAGAATTGGATCTGGTAAGTACTGATCAATCGGGAGTTTCGCAGCAGATGATCTTATCAGGAAAAGATCGAATTGACAGCAAATTATTTCTGAGCAAATTACCGAAATACAAGAGCATACAAACCGATAATTTCAATCTTATTTCTGATATACAGGAAACCGACCTGACTGCAACCGACAAAGCTCTGATCACTGATAAAATTACCCAATTCATTGAAAAGTATTTAGGCCCATATCCACATCAAAAATTAATAGTAACTCAAATTGATGCTAGCAACGACCCTATTTATGGGCTGAATCAGTTGCCTAATTTTATCCGGCCATTCCCACAAAATTTTCAATATGAATTAACGCTTGCAAAAATTACGCTTGGCAATTATCTTGATAATACCCTATTGATCAACCCCAGAAAAGATCAATGGGTCAAGGACGGGATTCAAATTTACTTTTTGATCAAATATATAGAAGACCATTATCCCGATATGAAATTATTAGGGACCCTTGCCGATGTTTGGGGTGTGCGATCTTTTCATGCAGCCGATCTGAAATTCAACGAACAATACCGGCATGTCTATATGCACATGGCGAGGACAAACCGTGACCAACCCTTGAATATGCCCAAAGATTCCCTTTTGAAATTTAATGCCAACCTGGGTAATAAGTATAAGGCTGGGATCGGACTAAAATATCTGGACGATTTTATTAATGAAGATATTCTTGAGACCTCCCTTAAGGAATTCATGGATCATAACCGACTGAAGCATGTGACCTCATCTGATTTTGAAGATTTTATTTCTTCAAAAACAAGCAAGGATTTAAATTGGTTTTTTGAAGATTATATTACGAGTCGGAAAAAGATCGATTTTAAAATTAAGCATGTCGTAAAAACTAAGGATTCGGTCACACTAACCATTAGAAATAAGAAGGACCAGAATATGCCGGTTTCTTTATTTAGTTTAAAGAACGACTCCATTATTTCTAAGATCTGGGTCACGGATATCAATGGAGATAAAACCCTGAGCATACCAAGAAATGATGCTAATAAGCTGGTTTTAAATTATGATAATTCTATACCTGAATATAATTTACGCGACAATTGGAAGTCCTTAAAAGGATTCTTCTTTAATAGTAAACCCTTTCAATTTCGTTTGTTCAAAGATTTTGAGGACCCGCATTATAACCAGGTCTTTTTTATGCCTTTGGTTGAATTCAAGAATATTTATGATGGCCTTACTATGGGTCTAAAAGTGTACAATAAAACATTTTTAAGAAAACGATTCAATTATAAAATTGCCCCACAATATTCGCTCCGTTCTAAGACGCTTACCGGATCAGGATCGGTACATATTTTAGAAAATGTTCAGGACAGGGACCTTTTCAGAATTTTTTATGGTATTGGAGTGAGTTATCAGTCCTATGCCGAGGATCTCTTCTTCAGAAAAATCACGCCGTCGCTCGCTTTCACATTTAGAGATAAAGATGATCTGAGGTCGAATAAACTTCATTTCCTGCAATTCAGATACCTTGATATCAACAGGGATGAAGACGTTAACAATATTTCGAACATCGATGAGCCTAATTATAATGTATTCAATATGCGTTATATCTATTCGGACGATAATCTCATCAATTTTAAAAAGTGGATTACCGATTTTCAATTGGCAAAATCCTTTGGAAAGATCTCTTTCAATTACGAATACCGAAAATTATTTGAAAGTAATCGACAACTCAATCTTCGTTTTTTTGCAGGAGCTTTTATTTATAATAAGAACCCTGACGATTTTGACTATTTCAGTTTCGCCTTGGAACGGCCTACTGATTATTTGTTTGACTATAATTATCTGGGACGATCTGAAGACTCCGGAATATTCAGTCAGCAGCTCATAATTGCCGAAGGTGGATTTAAATCCAAATTGGATACGCCATTTGCCAATCAATGGATTGCTACCACCAATGTGAGTACAACGATTTGGAGATATATCCAAGCCTATGGTGATGTCGGTCTTGTGAAGAATAGAGATATTCCTACCAAATTCGTCTATGATTCCGGTATCCGTTTAAATTTAGTCACCGATTATTTTGAGATCTATTTCCCTGTCTATTCCAATCTGGGCTGGGAAATCGCCCAAAACAATTATGATGAGAAAATACGGTTTGTTTTTACCGTTGATCCGGAAACCTTATTAGGACTTTTCCGAAGAAAATGGTATTAGGCGGAATCCCAAATTCTTTGAATTATTCTTAACAAAAATTCTGTTTTATTGAAATTTCTGTCTATTTGTTAATAAAAGGCCAATTTTATTGATAATTTTCCATTTTATTAACGTATAGCTCCATTGCAAAACCCATTTAGATTAGCTACCTTTGTGGCATTAATAGCATCCCATAAATGCAAACCAATCCAGATATCAAAACGAACATGTCTTTTGAGGATTTCAGGTCTGAAGTCCTTAACGATTACACCATTGCTGTCACCAGTCGTGAATGCAGTGTGCTTGGGCGTCGTGAGGTATTGACCGGTAAGGCTAAATTTGGCATTTTTGGAGATGGAAAAGAGGTGCCTCAATTAGCATGGGCAAAAGCATTTAAGGATGGCGATTTCCGATCTGGATATTATCGGGATCAAACCTTTATGATGGCTATTGGCGAATTGACTGTCGAGCAATTCTTTGCAGGTTTATACGCCCACCCCGATCTGGAGGCAGACCCAATGAGTGCAGGGCGTCAAATGGGAGGCCATTTTGGAACCCATAGCCTGGATGATAATTATGAATGGAAGGACCTGACCAAACAAAAAAATTCAAGTGCCGATATTTCCCCTACTGCCGGACAGATGCCGCGACTTCTGGGGTTGGCACAAGCATCGAAAATTTACAGGCATGTCGAAGGTATTGATGCCTCCAAATTCTCTGATGAAGGCAATGAAGTCGCCTGGGGAACAATAGGAAATGCCAGCACAAGTGAAGGCCTGTTTTTTGAGACCTTTAATGCCGCCGGTGTTTTACAGGTTCCTATGGTCATTAGTGTATGGGATGATGAATACGGCATTTCGGTTCATGCGAAATACCAAACGACCAAAGAAAATATTTCTGAGATTTTAAAAGGATTTGAGCGGGAAGAAGATACCAACGGATACGAGATCATCAGAGTTAAAGGATGGGACTATCCCGGCCTTATTGATGCCTACCAAAAGGCATCTTATGTTTCTCGAACAGAACATGTTCCTGTGTTGATTCATGTTGATGAATTGACGCAACCACAGGGGCATTCAACTTCCGGATCTCATGAACGCTATAAAAGTAAAGATCGATTGGCCTGGGAGGCCAAGTATGATTGCATCGTTCAAATGCGTGAATGGATGATCTCGAATAGTATTGCCAGTGAAGAAGAATTAGCTGAACTGGATGCTAAACTTAAAAAAGAGGTACGGGATGGGAAGAAAGCAGCCTGGAAAGCCCATATGTCCTCAATTCTAAAGGAGCGACAGGAGGTCATTCCCTTGTTGAATTCATTGTCGGAATCAAGTTCCAACAAGGTATTTATTACTAAATTGACCAAAGCGCTTCAGGAAATCGATGAGCCCATTCGAAAGGATGTTGTAGGTATAGCGCGAAAGGCATTGCGCTATGTTTTAAATGAAAATTCTGAAGCCAAGTCAAAATTGCAGGCCTGGATCGATGCTTATTTCAAGCACATCCAGCCTAAATACAGCGCTTTGCTTTATAGTGAATCTCCTTTTAATCCCATTCATGTTAAGGAGGTCCTTCCAACCTATGAGAGTGATGCGCAGGATGTTGACGGACGTATCATAATTCGTGATAATTTCGATAAAATTTTTAGTAAATATCCCGAGGCTCTGGTCTTTGGTGAAGATTCCGGTAATATCGGAGATGTTAACCAGGGCTTGGAAGGCCTGCAGGAAAAATATGGCGAACTCCGTATTGCAGATACAGGGATTCGCGAAGCAACTATTCTTGGTCAGGGTATTGGACTTGCAATGAGAGGATTGCGCCCTATTGCTGAAATTCAATACCTCGATTATCTCATGTATGCGCTACAGATCATAAGCGATGATCTTGCAACATTGCATTATCGTTCTTTCGGAAAACAGAAAGCGCCTATGATCATTAGAACCCGAGGGCATCGTCTTGAGGGCATATGGCATTCAGGATCCCAGTTTGGTGGGATTTTAAACCTCATTCGAGGTGTTTTTGTATTGGTTCCCAGAGATATGACAAGGGCTGCCGGTTTTTATAACACACTGCTTGAAGGTGATCAGCCAGCTCTGATCGTTGAATGCTTGAATGGATACAGGTTGAAGGAAAAAAAGCCGTCCAATATTGGTGAATTTAAAACTCCTATTGGTGTGGTTGAAACCCTAAAAGAAGGACAGGATATCACCTTGGTTTCTTATGGATCTACCATTCGTTTGGTTGAACAAGCAGCAAAAGAACTTTTAGAAGTTGGTATAGATGCTGAGATTATTGATGTTCAGAGTTTAATTCCGTTCGATCTGAATCATGATATCGTTAAAAGCATTTCGAAAACCAACAGATTGTTAATCATTGATGAAGATGTTCCCGGAGGGGCATCGGCCTATATACTCAATGAACTTTTAAATGTTCAAAATGCATATCAGTTTTTAGATAGTCAACCGAAAACTCTTACAGCAAAAGAACACCGACCAGCTTATGGTACCGATGGTGACTATTTTAGCAAACCTTCAACCGAAGATATTTTTGAGGCCGTATACCAAATCATGCATGAAGCCAGTCCGGCCGATTTTCCAAAATTGAGATAGTCGATGCTAATTATAATAATTAAAAAATCCTTCTTGCATGGAAGGATTTTTTATATTTATAACCACAATTTTATTTATGATCACCAAAGAAGATAAAGATCGGTTTCGAAGTAATATTTTCCTTCATTTAGATGGTATTGCAACTGCGACCACCTCCTTTGCTCTTCATAAAAAAGGTGTACTTCAATATGTACTTGAGCATAAGAAGGTTTCCTTAGCTGAAACAGCCAAGCATTTTAATGCCAATGAGGGCTACCTCAACGTTGCTTTGCGTATACTGTGTTCACAGGGTTGGCTGATCCAGCATATCGATAACGATTCGAATTCTGTGGATTATGAGATCAACCCAAAGAGTGAAAAAGCTTTTGCCCTTGCCCACCTCTATGAAGAAGCGGTGCACTTATTGACCTATTCTGTAAATTTTCCGAACGGCTACATTGGGGCTGATGCCTTTAGTGCTCTCGATAAGATCTTTAAACAGTTTGAATTGAATTTCGGATTAGGAGAAGTCAAAGAATCATCGATCGAATTTCAGGTTTTAAAACATATTGAAGGTGTGATTGCCGCGCCAATTATTGTAATGCTGGGCGTTAATGGTTTATTCCATAAATATTTTATGGAAGCTTCTTTTTCAGCTCAGGAATATCATAAAGACCCTGAAAGCTTCAATAAGATTCTTGATTTTCTTACTCATCTGGGTTGGTTTACCAAGAAAAAGGAGAATTTTCAGTTTACTGATAAGGGCTTATTTTATGCTAAAAGAGCCACTGCCTATGGCGTGACTGTTTCCTATCTGCCTACCTTCATCGCGCTTGATGAATTGCTATTCGGCAATCCGAAAATCTTAGCGACACCGTCGTCTGAGGAACCCGAAAAACATGTTCATCGGGAAATGAATGTTTGGGGTAGCGGCGGCGCACATTCCACCTATTTCAAAATAATTGATCAGATCATCATCGAATTGTTCAACAAACCCATTGCAGAGCAGCCAAAAGGAATACTGGATATGGGATGTGGAAACGGCGCATTTATTCAGCATATTTTTGACGTTATCGAACAGCAAACTGCACGAGGAAAATTACTTGATGAACATCCATTGCTTTTGGTTGGTGCCGACTATAATAAAGCTGCCCTCAAAGTGACTCGCGCCAATTTGATCAAAGCCGATATTTGGGCTAAGGTGGTTTGGGGCGACATCGGACGACCGGACCTGTTGGCCGAAGATCTGAAAGAAGACTATGATATTGCCTTGGAGGATTTGCTTAATGTCAGAACCTTTTTAGATCATAATCGCATCTGGCAGGAACCGAAAGGCATTTCCCGTAAGCAAAGTACTTCAACAGGTGCCTTTGCCTTCGAAGGTGCTCGAATCGACAATAATTTAGTTGAAGATTCGTTGTTAGAACATCTGACAAAATGGAAGCCATATGTAGAAAAGTTTGGTTTATTGATCATCGAGCTTCATACTTTAGACCCAAAATTGACGGCAATGAATTTGGGTAAAACCGCCGCGACAGCTTATGATGCAACGCATGGTTATTCAGATCAATTTATTCTGGAGATCGATGTGTTTAATCGCATCGCCACGGAAGCAGGATTACCACCGGATGAACGTTATTTCACCAAATTTCCAAATAGCGACATCGCAACTGTTAGTGTTAATTTATTAAAAGGACATTAAATCAATCAAAATTATGTTTAAAACCAACAAGGACTTAGGACTATTAATACTAAGGGTCGGCGCATCATTAATGATGTTGACTCACGGTATCGGTAAAGTTCAGGATCTTTTTACAAATCCAACCGACTTCGCCGATCCGATAGGACTAGGCGCGACGATATCTTTAGTACTTACTGTAATTGGTGAATTTGTAGCTCCCATTTTTATAATCATCGGGTACAAAACCAAAATTGCGGCCATTCCAACCTTGATCACAATGTTAGTAGCTGCATTTGTCTATCACTATAATGACCCTTTCGATTCCAAGGAAAAAGCGATGCTATATGCCTTGTGCTTTTTAGTTATTGCAATCACCGGTCCCGGTAAATATGCTATAGATAAAAAATAGTCATAACTGACTTTTGAAGGGAATTCAGAGGAATACCATTAATTTAAAATTCTTGCCACCATTTCTTTAAGGAGATCGCGATGCGGCAAGGCATTGGCACCAACACCTTTGCTTTTCACATCAAACTCATGCAAAATGGAAATCACTTTACTGACTTTTTTCATAGGAAAATTTCGTGCAGCGTTGGTATATTCACTAACGAAATAAGGATTGATCCGAAGCGAGGAAGCCACTGCTCTGGGTGACTTATCATTCAAGCCATGATAATGAAGTAACTGGGCAAAGAAATTGTATAATAAAGAAACGGTTACCACAATTGGGTTGTCCTTTGGGTTATCGGCAAAATAATTTATGATCTGATGCGCTTTAAGCGCATTCCTTTCCCCTATCGCCTTACGCAATTCAAAATTATTGAAGTCCTTTGATATCCCTATATTCTCTTCAATGATCTCAGGGGTAATCTGGCTTTCTTTGCCAACAACCAGCATTAACTTATCGAGCTCATTCTGTATCTTGCTCAGGTCGGTGCCCAAAAATTCAACCAACATTTGCGCGGCTTTTGGTGTAATGGAATAGGACTTCGAACTCAGGACACGTCTTATCCAATCGGCAACCTGATTTTCATAAAGTTTTTTACTTTCGAATACGACTCCGGTCTTTTTAATGGATTTATATAATGCCTTGCGTTTATCAATTTTTTTATACTTATAATTAAAAACCAATACGGTTGAAGGCTGAGGATTTTCGGTATAAGAAACCAATTTTTCAATATTTCGGGACAGGTCCTGTGCCTCTTTGACGATGACGACCTGGCGTTCGGCCATCATAGGAAATCGCTTGGCATTGGCAACGATATCATCAATTGAAACATCCCGTCCATACAATACCATTTGGTTAAACCCCTTCTCTTCTTCCTTAAGGATATTGTTCTCAATAAATTCGGAAACCTTATCAATATAATAGGGCTCTTCACCCATTAAAAAGTAAATAGGCTTGATGTTGCCGTTTTGAATATCTTTTACCAGTTGTTTTACCTCCTCCATTCGAAAAATTTCACCAAATTTGTGTCGTGCAAAAACTTAATTTTCCATCGTATAAGTTCCGTCTCAAAAATAGCGAAAATAAAACTCTTATTTTTGACGAAATCCGTAAAAAATTTGTGGTCCTTCAACCCGAAGAATGGGTGCGCCAACATTGTTTGAAATATCTGATTGAAGAAAAGAAAATTCCGAAATCATTGATAAGTGTTGAAAAAATGATTGAACTTCACGGGACTAAGAAACGTTATGATATTATAATTTATAAACCGGACGGCAATATCTTTTTAATCGTGGAGTGCAAATCGCCACAAATTAAAATCAATCAAAATACCTTCGACCAAATTGCCCGATACAATATGGTTTTGAATGCAAATTACCTCATGTTAACCAACGGTATCGAACATTATTATTGTTTTATCGATTTTAAGACTAAATCTTATCAATTTTTAAAAGAAATCCCTAAATTTAACCTATGAGAATGAGTTTTTTATTTGGTTTAATGTTTTGCCTAGGCATTTCATCATTATTTTCTCAGAATGCTAAATTATTAGGCACCTGGGAATCAAAGGATAAGGATGAACCGGTTCAGATGATTCTGGACGAGCGTGGTTTTATCACCTTCAGGGCTTCCGGGCAATTGATGGGTGGCGTTGGTTATAATATTGATGGTGAACGCCTGCGTATGACCTATAGAACGCATCAGGAAGATTCAAAATTAAAAATTACAATTACCATAAGAGATCTGATCAAAAAACGAATTCTTAAACGGGATACAGGTACTATCGTTTTTACCGACCCTAACAACATTCAGATCTGTTTTAAGAAAACCATACAAGAATCAACGAACACTTTTTCTAACGATTGCAGGTATTTCCTGAAAATCATGTAGTGTGAATATTGCCGTCGTCATACTTAACTGGAATGGGAAAGGACTACTTCAACAATTTTTACCATCTGTTATAGAATTTTCACCTGAAGCGCAAATTATTTTGGCCGATAATGCGTCCACTGATGATTCCATTAATTATGTTGAAACACATTTTCCTCATGTAAGGATTATTCGAAATAGAACCAACGGAGGTTTTGCCAAAGGATACAATGACGCCTTGAAGCATGTAGATGCAGATATTATTTGTCTTCTCAATAATGACGTGGAGGTGACTCAAAATTGGCTTGATCCTATTATTTCACGCTTCAGTCAAGAGTCCGATACAGCCATTATTCAACCCAAGATCTGTGATCTCAAGAACAAGGATCATTTCGAATATGCCGGAGCCGGCGGTGGATTTATTGATAAATACGGATTTCCTTATTGCAGGGGACGACTATTTGAAACCCTGGAGAAAGATCAAGGACAGTATGACGATTTCACAGAAATATTCTGGGCTTCGGGTGCATGTTTATTTATTCGAAAAAATACATTTGATCAACTTGAGGGGTTTGATGAATCTTTTTTCGCTCATATGGAAGAGATCGATCTATGCTGGCGCGTTTTTAATTCAGGTGGGCGAATAAAGTACGAAGGACAATCGGTGATCTATCACCTTGGCGGCGCGACCTTGTCTAATACAAATCCAAAAAAAACCTATCTTAATTTTAAGAATTCCTTATTTATGTTGGTCAAAAATTTACCTTCAGGCAAAGTGTTTCCGGTCTTGTTTATACGGTTGATGCTTGACGGATTGGCAAGTTTAAAATTTCTCTTGGATGGTATGCCTCTGCATTTCCTGGCCGTCCTGCGATCGCATATTACTTTTTTCCTGAACCTGCCAAAACTTATTCGAACTAGAAAGGGTCATACAAACCGAAATAATTATTACCATCGAACATCCATTGTTTGGTCCTATTTCGTAAATAAAAAAAGAACTTTTGATAGTTTATAAGTTGGTTAGTAAAAGTTTTGTTAATCCTTTAATCAACCATCAATTTTTACATATTTTTGAGCAAATTGTCAATACATTTTAATCTTATATACATTATGAAAAAATTACTATTATTCAGTTTAACAATTATGTTCATGTTGAGCTCTTGCGTATCAAAAAAGGAATATGCTGCTTTGGAAGCAAAACAAAAAGAAACACAGGACCTATTAAATACAGCTACTGTTAAACTCAATACATGTCTCGAAGAAAGAGCCTCTGCAATGGCGCGGGCAACGGCACTCGAGGACCAAATAAACGATCTGAGAAAAAGCAATGAAAACTTAATTCAAAGTAATAAGGATCTTACCATGCTTACGGCTAAGGGTGCAGAGAATATTGAAAAAACATTGGAGAGCCTTAGAGAAAAAGATCTTAAGATCACAAGACTTCAGGATGCGGTTACTAAAAAAGACAGTGTCATGCTGGCCCTGGTTACAAGTTTGAAAAAAGAGGTAGGTATTAGTGATCCTGATATTGAAATTAATGTCGAGAAAGGCGTGGTATTTATTTCCATCGCTGATAAATTGTTATTTAAAAGCGGTAGCTATACGGTGACATCTCGAGCTCAAGATATCTTGGCAAAGGTCGCTAAGGTGATCAATAGCAAACCGAATTTTGAAGCCATGGTTGAAGCACATACCGATAATGTTCCGTATCAAAAAGGCCTTCTGCTTGATAACTGGGACCTTAGTGTAAAACGTGCAACTTCGGTTGTTCGAGTTTTAGAGGATCTTAAGGTTAATCCTGCACAACTTATAGCGTCCGGAAGAAGTTATCATGTGCCACTGGTGGCTAATGATACTGCTGAAAACAGATCGAAGAACCGACGAACGCGAATTGTTGTATTGCCTAAGATCGATGAGTTCTATGAAATGATCGAAAACGAAATGAAAAGTTTAGCCGAAGGTGGCAATTAATTAATGCAACTAATTACAGCAAGCCTAACCTTAGTGTTAGGCTTTTTTGTTTATAAAATATCCGAAGCTCCCTTGCCTGTCCTAATGACTTCAGGAAATTCTTTCGACAGATCAATAATTGTTGATGGCATATTACCACCATACCCACCATCGATGACAAGATCTACCAATTTGCCCCATTTCTCCAGGATAAGTTCTGGGTCAGTCGTATATTCTAATATATAATCTTCATCGTAAATGGAAGTCGAAACAATAGGATTTCCCAAATTTTTTACGATCTCCAAAGCGATATTATTTTCGGGAATGCGTATGCCAACCGTCTTTTTCTTTTTGAATGCCTTTGGTAGTGTCTTCGCTCCGGGTAATATAAAAGTATAGGGGCCCGGTAAATTGCGTTTCAACAATTTAAAAGTGAAGGTATCAATCTGCTTGACGTAAGAACTCAAATCACTCAGATCATAACATATAAATGAAAAGTTAGCCTTATCTAATTTTATTCCTTTAATTCGTGCAATGCGCTCCAAAGCCTTTGTATTCTTAATGTCACAGCCCAATCCATAAACGGTATCGGTAGGATAAATGACCAGTCCGCCTGCTTTAAGAATAGCTGTTACCTTTTGAATTTTTCTCAGGCTCGGATTTTCTTCGTGGATTTTAATTAATTCAGCCATTATTTATCTTAGGATTTCGAGTTTAGCAAATCGCAATAATAATTTTTTTAGACCACCGTTTTCAAATTTGATTTCTGCCTTAAGATCGGCGCCTCTGCCTTCGATCTTAATCACCTCCCCTTTTCCAAAACGCTGATGGTTTACATGGTTCCCAACCGTTAATTTACTATCGAACAAATTGGTTTTACCGGCACTTTTTTCAACTGGTTTCAAATTTTTTGGTGTACTTAATTTAAACGGCTCAGCTTTCTGTTTTTTTCGTTGTGCCGGCTTTTTAAGTCGGATTTTATTAGGCGGGACGTCGCCAAAAATATTGGCATCCAGCATTGGATTGAAACGCCGCTCTTCAATCGGTGTCAAAATATCCAGGAACTTATCATCGATTTCTTCGATAAAGCGACTGGGTTCGGCATCGATTAACTTTCCCCAGCGGTATCGTGATAAGGCGTAAGTGAGATAGGCCTGCTTTTCAGCCCTTGTCAGAGCCACATAGAATAAACGTCGCTCCTCTTCCAGTTCACTTCTGGTATTCATGCTCATCGCGCTCGGGAAAAGATCCTCCTCCAGGCCAACAATATAAACGTATGGGAATTCTAATCCTTTGGCCAGGTGAATGGTCATCAGAGCCACGCGATCGGTTTCGCCATCATCATTATCAAGATCTGTAGCCAGGGCCACATCCATCAAAAATTCGCCAAGCGATCCTGTACTATCAGCCAATTCTCGCTGTCCTTCTACAAAATCCTTTATTCCATTTAACAACTCTTCAATGTTTTCCATCCGGGTAATGCCTTCCGGAGTACCGTCCTGGTTATACTCTTTGATCAGTCCACTGACCTTGACAATATGTTCTGCCAGTTTAAAGGCATCAGTATCTTTATTCATCACCTGAAAACTTTCGATCATGGTGACAAAATTTATAAGCTTGGTCCTGGTCCCTGCATTGATGTTTAAATTATGGGTATCGATCTTTTGAATCAATTCAAAAATGGTCACATTATGTGCATTGGCACCTACAATTAATTTATCGAGTGTTGTTTGTCCGATGCCTCTTGCCGGGAAATTGATGATTCGTTTTAAAGCCTCCTCATCGGCCGGATTTATGACCAAACGCAAATAGGACAAAACGTCCTTAATTTCTTTCCGCTGGTAAAAAGACAAACCGCCATAAATACGATAAGGAATATCTCGTTTTCTCAGGGCGTCCTCAATGGCTCTTGATTGTGCATTCGTTCGATATAAAACAGCAAAATCGCTATTCTTCATCTGATTCTCCATTTTATTTTCAAAAATGGAACTTGCCACGAAGCGCCCTTCATCACCATCGGTTAGCAAGCGGTTGACCTTGATCTTCTGGCCTTCCTCATTTGAGGTCCATACGATCTTATCCAATTTCATAGTATTCTTATCGATGATCGCATTAGCGGCGTTTACGATCGTCTTCGTCGAACGGTAATTCTGTTCTAATCGGAATAATTTAGCGTCATCATAGTCACGTTGAAAATTGAGGATGTTATTAATATTGGCCCCGCGAAACGCATAGATACTCTGGGCATCATCACCAACAACACAAATATTTTGGAATCGGTCAGCCAGAGCCCGAACAATCAAATACTGCGAATGGTTTGTATCCTGGTACTCATCGACCAAAATATATCTAAACCGATTCTGGTATTTAGCCAAAACCTCAGGAAAACGGGTTAACAGTTCATTGGTTTTCAGAAGCAGGTCATCAAAATCCATGGCGCCCGCCTTGAAGCAACGCTCAACATAGGATTTATAGATATCGCCCAATCGTGGACGCCTGGCCATAGTATCGGCTTCCATCAATTCGGGATTTTGAAAATAAGCCTTTACCGTGATCAAACTATTCTTATAGGAAGAAATCCGTGAAAAGATCTGTTTGTATTTATAAATGTCCTTATCCAGCTTCATTTCCTTGATGATAGAAGCGACTAATCGCTGCGAATCCTGGGTATCATAAATTGTAAAATTGGATGGATAACCCAATTTATCTGCTTCGAAACGAAGAATTCTCGCAAAGACCGAATGGAAAGTACCCATCCATAAATTTTTCGCTTCACTTTCGCCTACAATCGTAGCAATACGAGCTTTCATTTCGCGTGCCGCCTTATTGGTAAAGGTCAATGCCAAAATATTAAACGGATCGATCCCTTCGCTCATCAAATAAGCGATTTTATAGGTGAGCACTCTGGTCTTCCCCGATCCGGCACCGGCAATAACGATCATTGGCCCATCCTTTTGTAAGGTGGCCGCCAATTGTGCTTCGTTAAGTTGCTTTAAAAAGGGCTTCAAGTTCTTTGATTTTAATCTGTGAATTTAGCCATTGTAAGCGTCAATTTTAAACCTAAAATTGAATACTTATAAACAATTGAAAAACTGATTTAAGTTTAATAAAAATTTGAATATCTTTAGCGTTCAAATTAAAAATTCTAAATGAATTATTTGCGCTTTTTAATTCCTGCCCTTTTTTTGGTGTCGATTCATCTCACCGCACAAAATGAAAGATCTGAAGGTAAAATTATTAGAGGATATGGTCCCACATTTCAGATAACTGATCCGGATATAAAGACGGAAATTGATTCTGTTTTCAAAGTAATTTTTGATGTTTCCGAGTCTTCGGCAGATAAATCCCTAATGAATGGTCAGCTAGAAACTGCTGCCCGATTTTATAATATGCATGCTAAAGCAGGAATGAAGGCAGAACAATTAAAAGTTGCCGTAACAATACATGGAGGTGCCTGGCAAGATATCTTAACTAATAAGGCCTATAAAAAGCTATATGGCTCTAATAATCCGAATTCAAAATTAATTGAAATGTTATCAGAAGCCGGAGCAGATATTATTTTATGCGGACAGACTGCGTCTTTTAGGCGCATTAAAAAAGAAGACATCATACCAGAAGTTAAAATAGCGTTGTCGGCAATGACCGCACTTTTGCAATATCAAAACAACGGATACAGATTTATTAAATTTTAATACACATTTATGAAAAAATTAGTTTTAGCATTATTATTAGTATCAACTGCAGCGGCCTATGCACAACACGGTTTGGACAAAGACATTTCTCAAATAGAATCGAAGGTCATCGAATGGCGTCGTGATTTTCATCAATATCCCGAACTGTCTAATCGCGAATTTAAAACCGCCGAAAAAATTGCAGCGCATTTAAAATCGCTCGGACTGGAAGTTCAGACAGGTATTGCTCATACAGGTGTTGTAGGATTATTAAAGGGCGACAATCCCGGAAAAGTATTGGCTTTAAGAGCCGATATCGATGCCTTACCGGTTCCTGAAAGAGCAGATCTTCCATTTAAATCTGTGGCAAAAGGTGAATTTAGAGGGGAAGAAGTTCCTGTTATGCATGCCTGTGGCCATGATACACACATTGCTATTCTAATGGGAGTTGCCGAAATAATGGCGAATAATAAAGATAAGATCAATGGTACGATAAAATTCATATTCCAACCGGCGGAAGAGGGTGCACCTCCTGGTGAAGAAGGTGGAGCAAAAATGATGGTTGAAGAAGGCGTTCTTAAAAATCCAGATGTTGACGCCATATTTGGATTGCATATTGGTTCGGGTCAACCTGTGAACACTCTTGCTTACAGGTCTGGTGGTATCATGGCAGCTGTAAACAGTTTCGAAATAAATGTTACAGGTAAGCAGACGCATGGTTCCAGACCATGGGGAGGCGTTGATCCTATTATGGCCAGCGTTAAAATAATTGATGGTTTGCAAACACTTGTAAGCCGTGAAATGCCGTTGACTCAGGAAGCTGTGGTGTTATCCATAGGAAAAATTAAAAGCGGGTTAAGAAGTAATATCATACCTGAAAGTGCTCAAATTATCGGGACCTTACGTACTCTGGATACTGGAATGCAAGCACGTATGCATGAGCGTATGCGTGAGATGGTGCCTGCAATTGCAAAAGCATATAGAGCAGAAGCGACCATAGACATCGATGAAGGCTACCCGATTACGTATAACGATCCTGAGCTTACGGCCCAAATGTTGCCTTCGCTTAAAAAAGCGGCCGGTGATGACAAAGTATTTGAGATCAAGGCTATTACGGGAGCTGAGGATTTTTCATTCTTTCAAAAAGAAGTTCCGGGCTTGTATTTCTTCTTAGGCGGGATGGCTCCGGGTGAAACTGAAGCCTTTCCACACCATACTCCTGATTTCTATATCGACGAGAGTGGTTTATTATTAGGCGTTAAGACATTTGTTCAGATGTCACTCGATTATTTAAATAATTAATGCATGGACCAAATAGTAGAGATTCTGTCTAATATCTCATGGTGGATTTGGATCCTGATCGCTTTGGCGGCTCTGGCATTTAGAGATGTTTTTCTACAAAAGAGACATACAATAAGTCATAATTTCCCGGTTGTTGGTCACATCCGTTATTTGTTTGAAAAATTCGGACCTGAGATTCGTCAATATTTTGTGGCGAACAATAGGGAAGAATTACCTTTCAACCGTATTGAGCGTAGCTGGATCTATGCATCGGCAAAGCAGGAAAACAATTATGAAGGCTTTGGAACCGATCGTGATATTTATGCGCATCAGCATATCTTTATCAATAATGCAATGATCCCGTATCGAATGCCCAAGGGACATCCCAATAGAGAAGATCATAGCTTTTTACCATGTGCTAAGGTCATAGGTGGCTATAATAACAGGAAAAGACCGTATCGTCCTGCCTCGGTGATTAACGTCTCTGCGATGAGCTTCGGATCTCTATCAGCCAAAGCTGTAGAGTCTTTAAATAAGGGTGTTCAGATAGCCAATGCCTATCATAACACAGGTGAGGGTGGGCTTTCGCCCTATCACAGTTTCGGTGGAGATGTTGTTTTTCATTTTGGTACAGGGTATTTTGGGGTACGTACTGAAGATGGTAAATTCTCTATGGAGAAATTGGTCAAACTGGTAGAGGATAACCCTTTTATCAGAGCCATAGAGGTGAAGTTGTCGCAAGGTGCAAAACCAGGTAAAGGTGGCGTCCTTCCTGGAAAAAAAATCAGTAAAGAAATTGCAGAAATCAGAGGTGTAGAAGTTGGCAAAGATGTCTTATCTCCGCCAAATCATACGGCCTTTACCAATGTCCCTGAATTGCTTGATTTTATTGAGCAAATAGCTGAGCAAACGGGATTGCCTGTAGGTATAAAAGCTGCCATAGGAAAATTGGAGGAATGGGATGAACTGGCTGATCTGATGCTTGAAACCAATAAAGGTCCGGATTTTATTGCTGTAGATGGTGGAGAAGGTGGTACGGGAGCTGCGCCACCAAGTTTTGCCGATCATGTTTCCTTACCCTGGGTTTATGGATTTAGCGATCTGTATAAATTATTTCAGCACAAAGGCCTCACCAAGCGCATCGTCTTTATAGGAAGTGGGAAACTGGGCTTTCCTGCTAAGGCAGCTATGGCTTTTGCCATGGGTGCCGATTGCATCAATGTGGCGCGGGAGGCTATGATGAGCATAGGATGTATCCAGGCGCAGATCTGTCATACCAACAGATGCCCAAGTGGCGTGGCTACCCAGAAGAAGTGGTTGCAGAACGGTATAAACATTCCATTAAAATCAGAACGCCTTGCACAGTATTTTAAAACCTTCCGTAAGGAGTTGATTGAAATCACACACGCGGCCGGATACGAGCATCCCTGTCAATTCGTTATGAATGATATCGATGTCAATGTCGATGATCATAATCTGTCCAAGGATCTTGATAAGACTTATAATTATGAAAAAACACCGGTTCCCTTCAAAAATATGCAGGAATTAAAAGATTGTATATATTTAGGAGGTAAAACCCCCTCATTAAATCAATAAACTATGGAATTATCTAAAGTATTTGAAATTCTGCTTTATGCCGTGCCGGCGCTAATAACGGGCTTGATCGCTTATTATTTTTTTAAAGAACATACAAAGAATGAAGATGGTCGACGACGGTATTTATTGCATAAAGACATACAGGTAACTACCCTCCCAATCCGCTTGCAAGCCTATGAGCGCATGGCGCTTTTTCTGGAGCGTATTTCACCGAATAAATTAATCACAAGAGTTCAGCCAACTTCCTCAGATAAAAATGGTTATGAAACTTTACTTATAGCAAACATTGAACAGGAATTTGAACATAATTTATCCCAGCAAATCTATCTGAGTGATGAATGCTGGAACATCATTACAGCGGCTAAAAATGCAACGATTCAACTGATACGTAAATCGGGATTATCCGATAAGGTGAATTCGGCAGATAAGTTAAGGGAAGTTGTTTTGACCGAAATGATGGAGAAACGTGCTCCGAGCGATGCAGCCCTCTCATACATTAAGCAGGAACTCAGCGATCTTTGGTAGATCAATCCTTCAGTTCATTTGAAAGTGACGACTGATGTTTATTCTTGGCGTAATCATAACCTTCCTGCCACCATTTAACCATGAGTCGCTTGCTAAATATCAATGAATTCTCAGTTAAACGTGTTGGCGTGTAATACAGATTCAAATTGACATTTTTGGTTTTGGCCGCAAGCTTTCCAATGACAATGTCATTGCGTTCCACTTGATCCATCAGATGCCCAAACAAATTGATCATCAATGAAAACGGATTTTTACCAAGCACTTTATTATGCTCCATGCTTTCCGATTCTAAAACTATTGCATCCACTTCTGTGGCACCACGTTGAATCGCTTCACGAATAGGAACCACGCTGCCTAAGCCTCCATCGGCATATTCATAACCATCCACCTTAGCCAATGACATGAAGGGGATATAATTACAGGAGATCCAGATCCAGTTGCAGAATTCCTCATAGCTGAAATCATGAATCGACTTATACTCTACCCTATTCTTTGATAAATTGGAGACAGTAACGACAACATCGTGCTTGATCTCGCGAATCTTTTTAAACTCTTCTTCAGTGAAATTGCGTCTGATATTACGTTTCAATGTTTTGCTCTCACCAAAGGTGCGTTTCATTTTAATGAACTGCCATAACGAATTGATAAAATCAATAGACACAAACTCCCGATTGCCTCGCTTTCGCTGTACAAACGGACTAACACTAAAAATGTCGTTTTGCCTGACGTTGGTAAATATGGTATAGATCTTAGGAATATCACTCAACGCCAAATGCGGAACCAGGAGGCTCCCTGTTGACGTCCCCAACAGCATATCGTAGTGCCGGCCTTCGTCCTGAATGAGATATTGGGCAACGCCTCCTGCAAATGCGCCTTTACTTCCGCCACCCGAAATGACCAATGCTCTCATTTAATTTTTGGTTTTATCTAATAGTGCTTTGGCAAATTTAACCATTTGCCAATTATGATGGGTCTTGGCTTCCTCTAAATTTTTTAAACATGCTTCATTGCAGGATTTTAACATTTCTAAATACTGAAAGGCGTTCATTCGCAACTCAAAATTATAGGATGGAGCGGTGTAATCGATCAACTCATTCTTGTAGCTTTCCTTAAGATCCGGATTAAATTCGGGCGTAACAATGGCAAGCAGCAACCATAATAAACGAACATTTTTATGATGCAGCCCATGAATATGCTCGGTTTGCTTCAGGTATTCTACGCGGCCTACTTTAAAGTTATTCCAGAGATTGAATAAAGCATTTTCAATGGTGATATAAGATGGGTCCTTTAATAGGGTTTCATATTCTGATTTTAGATCGGAAGGGATCTTCTTAAGATGCATTGCTATGGCTTGCCTGACCTTAGTGCTGCTTCTGAACACCTCGGCGGTGATCTTTGAAGGATCCTGAGCAATGACTTTTGATTTTGCTTCATCGGAAATACCTGAAAGCAAATAATCCTTGCATTTTGAGGTTTCAACTTCGCAATCAACCATTAAATACTCCTGAATAAAGGTTGAATTGTGTTTTAAGGCATCCATGGCGCGTTCCATTGGGAATTCGACCTGTTTTAGCCAAACGTCTGTAAAAGCAGTGAGATCCTGTTCGGAAACACGTTCAATTTCATAAATAAAGTCCCCGGTACTGACGTTTTTGAAAGCATATTTTTCCAAATAGTTTATGATGCCGGTTTGAAAAGCATAATCGCCAACCAACTCACGAAGCATATAAAGTGTCCATGCACCTTTCTGATAAAAGGTAAGACTGCTTGAATTTGGATCCAGCAAAGCTGTGCTGCCACCATTGATGTCCTGCTGATTCAGTTGCTGCGCCGATTCGTATAGTTTCCAATAAAAATGATTGTTCCCGAACAAATGCCGTTCGGCTAAGAGTGCATAATAGGTCGCAAAGCCTTCCTGAAGCCAATGATGCTTACCCGAAACTTCGGTAACTAAATTCCCAAACCATTGATGTGCCAACTCATGCGCATTCACATGGACATAACTATTATCGGTAAATCCAATGGAATCAATTACAAAACTATCAGAGAATATGGTCGTTCCGGTATTTTCCATGCCTGCATATAAAAAGTCATGTACCGGAATTTGCTTATAATTTTGCCAGGGATAAGAGACGCCTATTTCACGTTCAAGGAAATCGAACATCGCCCTGCTATAGCGATAAGTTGGTTCAAATTTCATGGAATCCTGCGGATAATAATACATCTCTAATGGAACCCCTGATTCTGATTTGACCACCTTTTTATTGTATTTCCCAACGACAATGGCCAGTAAATAGCTGCTCATGGGATCACGCATATCATAAAACCAGCTCCTCAACCCTATTTCTGAATTTTGCGATCGAATTAGTTTTCCGTTTGCAATGACTTCATATTCTGATGGTGCATTAATCATCAGGTCAAATTCTATCTTATCATTCATATCATCAATGCTTGGCAACCAATGGCTTGTATATTTGCCCTGGCCTTGGGTCCAAACCTGATTTGGAGCATCATCATTCCATCCTACGAAATACATCGCTTGTTTTGGTTGCGTCTTAAAAGCTATACCAATACTATTATTTTTATTCTTATTTAATGATTGCCGGATGATTAGGCGCATGGAATCGTATTCAAAATTTACCAAGCGACCATTTAATCGTACCCTTTCAATAGTCATGTTTCTGGCGTCGAGAAAGATGGAATCTGTATCCTGGAGCAGATCGAAAGTATAAATTACCTGTCCTTCAACACTGCCTTGATCCGGTTCAATATTGATTTCGGCAGCTGCGTGCTTGAAATCAACGAAATCCGTTTGCTGAGCATGGTTCTTTAATGCTAAGAGGATAATAAGAAAACTGAATAAATTCTTCATAGGTTATGAATAGCAAACGCTGCGCCAAAATAATAATTATACTTGTCATTAGTCTTAAAAGAATTAATTTAGTTCAATGAATCCGAATTTCCTTCAAACGCCTATCGATTACCTTAAAGGTGTGGGGCCAAATCGTGCTGATTTGCTTCGCAAGGAATTGGGAATTCATACCTTCCAGGATCTGTTAAACCTGTTTCCTCATCGCTACATAGACCGCACTCAATATTATAAGATAAGTCAATTACAACCCAATTCGTCTGACGTTCAGATCATAGGCAAGATCACTGACCTTCATGAAGTTACGCAAAAAAGAGGCAAGCGATTGGTTGCCACTTTTGAGGACGATACAGGAACTATGGAGTTGGTATGGTTCAGAGGGCACAAATGGATCAGGGATGGACTCAAATTAGAGACACCCTACGTGATCTTTGGAAAAACAAACCTGTTTAACCGAAAATATAATATGCCACATCCGGAGATGGAATTGCTCGAGGATCATAAGCAAAACTTACGATCGGCTATGCAGGCTGTTTATCCTTCAACGGAAAAATTATCAAACAGAGGGGTCACCAATAGGGTTATTGCCAAAATTATGCAACAGCTCTTTAGGGAAACCAAAGGGAAATTTGCCGAAACCCTTTCGAACGATCTGATAAACGACCTCAAATTGATCACAAAAAGTGAGGCCTTGTTCAATATTCATTTCCCAAAAAACCAGCAACTCCTCGCAAAGGCACAATTCCGACTCAAATTTGAAGAATTATTCTATATCCAACTCCAGTTAATTTTAAAAAATCTGATCCATAAATCGAAGATCAAGGGCTTTCCTTTTAAAACTGTCGGATCACTTTTCAATACCTTTTATAAAAAACATTTACCCTTCGAATTAACCAACGCCCAGAAGCGGGTCATTAAAGAAATCCGGCAGGATTTAGGGAGCAATGCCCAAATGAACCGATTATTGCAAGGAGACGTGGGTTCGGGAAAGACCATAGTTGCCCTAATGTCAATGTTAATAGGGCTTGACAACGGTTTCCAAGCCTGCTTAATGGCTCCGACTGAAATTTTGTCAGTCCAGCATTACAACAGTTTAGTTGATTATTGTAAACAATTGAATATCAGTATAAAACTATTAACCGGTTCAACTAAAACTTTAGAAAGACGAGAAATTCACGAATCTCTGGAAAATGGCGATTTAAACATCCTAATTGGCACCCATGCCCTACTCGAAGAAAAGGTAAAATTTAAAAATTTAGGGCTGGCCATAATTGACGAGCAACATCGTTTTGGGGTGGCCCAACGCTCTAAACTTTGGAAAAAAAATACCTCTCCTCCACACATCCTCGTCATGACTGCAACACCGATTCCAAGAACTCTGGCCATGTCGGTTTATGGCGACCTTGATATTTCAATAATCGATGAATTACCAGCCGGTAGAAAACCGATCAAGACAGTACATCGATATGATAATAACCGACTGAAGGTATTTCGTTTCATGAGAGACGAGATTGCTAAAGGCCGACAAATATATATAGTGTATCCGCTTATTCAGGAGAGCGAAACCATGGATTATAAAGATCTTATGGACGGATATGCCAGTATAGAGCGCGAATTTCCCAAGCCTGACTACCAGATCTCTATTGTTCATGGCAGAATGAAATCTGCCGATAAGGACTATGAGATGCAGCGTTTTGCCAAAGGCGAGACACAAATCATGGTAGCCACCACCGTTATTGAGGTTGGCGTAGATATCTCAAACGCGACCGTTATGATCATTGAAAGCGCTGAACGTTTTGGCTTATCGCAACTACATCAGCTTCGCGGCCGTGTTGGACGTGGTGCCGAACAGAGCTATTGCATACTCATGACCAGTCATAAACTAAGTAATGACAGCAAAATAAGGCTGGAAACCATGGTAAATACCAATGACGGCTTTGAAATTGCCGAGGTTGACCTCAAGCTCAGAGGTCCGGGTGATCTTATGGGAACTCAGCAAAGCGGCGTTTTGAACTTAAAGATCGCCAATATCGTTAAGGACAAGGACATTTTAGCGCAGGCCAGATATCACGCTAAAAAAATTCTAAGCTCCGATCCGAAATTAGAACAGAGTGAACATAAAGTACTTTCAGAAACCTATAGACAAATGGGTAAATACAAAAACATCTGGAATTATATCAGTTAAATTGCAGGCAGTAAATGGTAAGGATAGTAGTGAGAATTCTGATGAACTATTTTTAATTTTTTTTTAAGGCTTCCCTAAGGTAAATGTCAGATTAAGAGGTCATCTTAAGGCTAAAACGCCCTCAAAGTGCTGATTTTCAAAGCTAATTAGACTTTCAACCGTTGAAAATATACTTTCGTCGAGAAGCAGGTCACTTCATCGTTTTTTTTACAAAATCAACGAATTAATTCTCTGTTTTTAAAGCACTGCCATAGATTTGACCCGTTAACCCCAATTGACAAAAAAATGAAAAAGCCTATTTATGTATTAATTGTACTCGCCTTTGTATTGTCTGGCTGTTCTAAAGACGTTATAGACAATCCAATTACCAATAAAGATATTGCGACCATAGATTTGAAATACGCTGAAGCTGATACTCAGTCAAGAGCCAATTCAAATCAAGAGCTGAATATTCCAATGGATCCCAACGTTTGTTTCAGAACTCAGCTGTTAGACTCTAAATTGGAAACCAAGGGATATGCCGATTTCGCCTTAGTAGAAGGTGATATCGTAATCACATTTAAAACCGATGGCTATTGGAAATTGGTTGAAAGTTATTTAGACGTTATTGAATGTACAGGTGCCGATTTTCCGCTTGACGCGAATGGCAATCCTGATATGTCAGTATTTAAATATTCTTCTTATCATAAAAACCCTGTTAAGCGTGTCGATTACTTCTTAGACCAAGATGATATCTCTAATTCAATGTGTTTCGCTGCCTTTGCAAAAATTGCGGACTCCTATGGTAATACAATGGATGTTTGGGCACATGGCTGGGAAATGTATACACCGGCTTATCAAAAAGGATGTTTACCTGATGAAATTGAAGGTAATTTTGAAGATGCATGTTCAGAAGCTAGTGATATTGAATTTTATATTCCGCTTCAATCAAGTACTTCAGGTGTTTATCCT
Source organism: Flavobacteriaceae bacterium (assembly GCA_013001965.1). Classification (GTDB taxonomy): domain Bacteria; phylum Bacteroidota; class Bacteroidia; order Flavobacteriales; family Flavobacteriaceae; genus JABDLA01. Next base: position 31,066 of record JABDLA010000191.1, read on the forward strand.
GTAGCCGGAACTAGTGCCGATTCAGTAGTGCTCAAAAGCAATGATCCAACGTCTGAAGGTTATGTCGACATCGATCTTATCTTTAGTGAAATCCCTAATAACTTTAAAGATGCTGCAATAAGTATATCGTTCTATGATCTTGATCTCTATACCGATATTATCGAATCAAATGGAAGAGTGATCAGTTTTGCAGAATCGTTTACTTTGAGAGACATTAACGGTAACATTCTTGCTGTTCTTGACGGATCACATTCTGAAGATGGCGAGTTTGTATGGAACTTCGATCTTCCGGATGATATTTTCAATGGAAATACCTTAATACTTCGAACAACCTTTACTGCAAATCTTGAATTGCTTGAAGGCAATGAAATCCAGGTAACGAATACCGCCGAAGAATTATTTGAAGTATCCATCTGTGGAAAAAAAGCAACAGGTGTAGATATACAATAAAAATTGATTTTAATCCTACTAACTAAACATAAATAGAAAGCCGGCTAATGCCGGCTTTCGCTTTTTAAAAAATAAAGCCCAACCTTTCGGCCGGGCTCTACAAACAGACATAACGAGTCGTGTTTTAATTGATATCCTGTCCTTTTTCAAGTTTTGCAATATTGGCTTCTATGGCCGCTTTATTACCCGGATCCGGTACACGGCTATGAGCTATCTTTAAATGCTCAAGGGCCTTGGCATAATTGCCCAATGCCGAATAAGCTCTGGCTAATCCGTAATCCGTTGGCCAGGTATCCTTATTTTTTTCAGCATTCATCTTAAAAACTTCAAATGCTTTATCATTCATTCCATTAGCAATTAAATTACGTCCATATTGATGTGTTTCAAATATTGTCGCATTTGGCATATATGCATCCATCATCTCTAAAGCTTCTTGTTGTTTGCCCATTTTATTTAAAATACCAGCTTTGATCTGCGTATTATTAAAATTTTGCTGACTGAAGAACTGTCCGGCTATTGCCGCATCGATCCAACCCAATGCTTCATTCAGATCGCCGCCATTATTTAATGAGAAATTAGCAGCATTTTCCCAAGTCTGACGATTAAATCCCGGTTGATCCTGCAATTTATTCCTAATGTCAGCAAGTACAACATCCGTAACGTTTACCTCTACTTTAAACGGGATTTGTTTTTTTTCCCAATTCAAAACAGCCGTTGCAGAATTGGCAGTGACATCAATAAAATTATAAGTCAGTTGTTCTACATGAGGTATGGCTTTTGTTTGCACATCCACTCTAGCGACATCATCAGCCGGATCGTAGAAAAATGAACCCCATGATGTATGATTCTTCGAAAAAATAACGGTTGCGCCGCCATCTTCTTTTACAACGATATGCAGTCCGTATTTCCCAGCCGGAATTGCTTTACCTTCGACGGTAACATCATCAGTAAACTTGATGATTGTATTTTCATTGGCCCCGGCGCGCCATGGTGATTCAGTAGCGGTTCCAAATCCTAAATTATTCATTCCATAAGGCACAAGCTTGCCCCAAATCTCACGGCCATTGACACTTGGCCTGGAATACGAAATGTAAATTTTAGAAATACCGACAGTCTGAGAAACAGAAGCTTTCTGGCTTCCTCTTGGAAGATCTAATTGGGCATTCGCATTAAAATTCGTGAATAAAAAAGCCACGATAAGTGTACCAAGGTACAGCATCTTGTTAAATTGTTTCATCTGATTAAATTTTTAGAGTTAGTCAATTGTCAGATGGAATGCACCGCATGCAATGGAGACAAAAAAGCGGATGCCTTTCAGTGAGAATTGATTAATTAGTTGTTGTTGCTTGAAATTACAACTAATCAAATTTTGAAGATTTAAATTTCTGTTAATTAACTATTCGTTAAGAAGCTTTTTAACAAAGTCATCGAACTCTTTCTGGAAGGCTACATATTTCTCCCCGGTTGCCGGCCCGTTGAAGCCTGTATGGATCTTTCGCACCTCTCCTTTTTTATCGATGAAGATGGTTGTGGGATAAGACAGTACATGATTCAGCATCGGTAATTTTTCCTGAGCTTTCGTTTTACTGGAACTGCCAATCTGCGCCAACAGTATTGGATACTCAATGTCTAATCTCTCCTTTAAGCGGTTAATGCCATTGAAGGCCTTTTCTTTGGTCTTAGCATATTCAAAAGCCAGTGCCACAAACTCCAGGTCCTCATCTTTATGATCTCTGTAATATTGTGCATAGTATTTGCTTTCATCCAGGCAATTAGGGCACCAGGATCCCATGATCTGTACCAAAACCACCTTGTCTTTGAAGCGTGCGTCATCCAAAGTCAGGACACGTCCTTCGGCATCAGGAAAAGCAAATGCGAATTTATCATAACCTTCATTTAAGAAAGTAAGTGTATCCTCATGAGGTAATTCGTAGTCCGCATTTCGGTTCGCCCTAAAAGACGCTTTATAATGGTTTCCCGAATAGAAGTAGCCCTCCATTCCGGAATCCGTAGTTTCCGCAGTAAACAAAAATGCATGCGCACCGTCAAAAGCTGAAAACTTCAATGCATTGCCATCAACAATGCCTTCAAGATACCTGTAATCTCCTGTCGTTGTTCTAATGGTACCTGAAACAATATGCCCTTCCTGTTTAAAGATGCCTTTTGCAATAAACGTATTGCCATCATCTTCGGTAAAGAGCATTTCCCAAATACCGCCCACATCTACCTCCGGCGTTTTTCCTTTATCAAATCGATCGCTTTTGTCAAACTCGGCTTTAAATGGAACATAACGATCCAGGCTTTCTTTGATATACTGTGCATCGCTGATCTTGCCATCTGAAAATTTCCCTGCGATATAGCCTTCATATACCGGAAAATTAATGCGAATCGAATCATTGGCGTAAACAATATCGTCAACCACAATGACCTCTTCGGCGTTATAGATCTCGATCATGCTGTCATTACGAACCTTAAAATTGAATGCCAGTAATTCCCCATCCTGAACTTCGAGCAAGGCTCTGTAATTTCCTTGCATAAGTGTGGTGTGTTCCTCTTTTGCACAGGAAGTGAAAAGAAATATAACCAGGAAGTACATTAAATATCGCATAGATTCATTTTTTGAAGGTCATTCGAAATAACAACATTTTTCTTACAATAAAAAAGAAATTAGCATTTCTATAAACCCTTAGTATTATTATATTTGTGCCTATACTGAAGAACAGCGAATGAAGATCTCCTATAATTGGTTAAAACAATTTATTAATATTGACTGGGAAGCCGAAAAAACCGGCGAGCTGCTTACCGATCTCGGACTAGAAATTGAAGGCATAGAAACCTATGAATCAGTTCAGGGCGGACTGGAAGGCGTGGTCGTTGGTGAGGTCATCACTTGCGAACAACATCCAAATGCCGACCGTTTAAAATTAACTACCGTCGATGTTGGCAGAGATGACCATTTACAAATTGTTTGCGGTGCACCTAATGTGGCGGTCGGACAAAAAGTGCCTGTAGCTACTATTGGCACCACATTATATCCGGAAGATGGCGAACCATGGACCATTAAAAAAGGGAAAATTCGAGGTGAAGAAAGCCAGGGTATGATCTGCGCAGAAGATGAACTCGGACTCGGATCTTCGCATGAAGGCATTATGGTCTTGGACCCCTCACTAAAAGTTGGGACAGCGGCTTCAAAGATTTTCGATATTGAGGTTGACCAGGTTTTTGAAATTGGGTTAACACCCAACAGGGCTGATGCCATGAGCCATTTTGGAGTGGCACGTGACCTTAAAGCGGGCTTGGTTCAAAAAGAAGTCAATATCGAATTGATCACGCCGTCTGTGAGTGCGTTCCATGTTGATAATCGTACCTTAAAAGTCGATGTTGAAGTTGAAGATAAAGATGGAGCTCCGCGTTATTGTGGCGTGACCATTTCGGGATTTAAAGTTGAGGATTCACCGGCCTGGTTGCAGCATCGTTTAAAAGCCATTGGATTGTCACCGATTAATAATATTGTGGATGTCACCAATTATGTACTGCATGAATTGGGGCAACCGTTGCATGCCTTCGATGCGGCTAAAATCTTGGACAATAAAGTGGTCGTGAAACGACTCCCAAAGGGAACAAAGTTCATCACCTTAGATGAAGTTGAGCGGGAATTGCATGAAGAAGATCTAATGATCTGTGACGGCAAGAAACCAATGTGTATTGCCGGAGTTTTTGGTGGTATACATTCGGGCGTAACTGCTGAAACGACCAGCATATTCCTGGAAAGTGCCTATTTTGATCCCATCAGTATTCGGAAAACGGCCAAACGTCACGGACTGAGTACCGACGCTTCATTCCGTTTCGAGCGTGGTATTGATCCAAATGTGACCGAATATGCCTTGAAGCGTGCAACCCTGATGATCATTGAAATTGCAGGTGGAGAGGTTACATCCGATCTTATCGATGCCTATCCGAATAAAATTGAAGATCATCAGGTGGTTATGAGTTTTGAAAATGCAAAGAATCTCATCGGTGAAGAAATTCCGCGGGAGACCATCAAAAGTATTTTAACCTCCTTGGATATCCAGGTGAATAATGTTACCGAAACCGGAATTGGTTTGACCGTTCCTGCTTTCAGAAATGATGTCATCAGGGAAGCTGATATCATTGAAGAGATCCTTCGTGTATACGGTTACAATAATATAGGTACCACCGAAAAACTTAATGCATCCATATCGAATTCTTCGAAATTTGAAGATCATAAATTGCAAAACGTAATTGGCAATCAACTTACCGGACAAGGATTTTTTGAAATCATGACCAATTCGCTGACCTCTGCAAAATATACCGAACTGAGTGCACAGTTAAAGGCAGATCATAATGTCGATATGCTCAATCCGCTCAGCCAGGATCTTGGGATATTACGCCAAAGCATGTTGTTTAGTGGTCTCGAAGCCATCTCCTATAATATTAACCGAAAACAGTCCAATTTAAAGCTTTTTGAATTTGGTAAGACATATCATGACTATAAAGATGGTCGCGAGGAATTTAAGCATCTTGCTTTATTTGTGAGTGGTAACCGCACATCTGAAAATTGGAAAACTGAGACCCAGCTTAGCGATTTCTTTTATACAAAAGGTGTGATCACTTCGGTATTGCAGCGCTTCGGAATAGTGAATACCAAAGAATCTCCGTCTAAAAACGATGTCATTGCCGAAGGGTTGAAAGTGAGTCTTGGAAAGATCGCTTTGGTCGAATTTGGCCTGGTGAAAAAATCAGTTCTGAAAGCTTTTGATATTTCACAAGATGTGTTCTATGCCGATTTTAACTGGGAGAATATCATAGAACAGGCAAAGACGAAGACGATAATATTTACTGACCTTCCAAAATATCCCGAAGTGAAGCGTGATTTCGCCTTATTGATTGATGAAAATGTAACTTTCGATGCTGTTTATACATTGGCAAAACAAACCGAAAAGAAATTGCTCATAGACATTAATCTATTCGATGTATTCGAAGGCAAGAAACTACCCAAAGGCAAAAAAAGTTATGCGGTAAGTTTTACGCTTCAGGATGAAAAGAAAACCCTGACCGACACTCAGATCGATAAGATCATGAAGAAACTTCAGACCAACTTCGAAAAACAACTTGGTGCCGAATTGCGTTAACCGAGATGATCCCTTAAGTATATTTTCATGTCATGCTGAAAAC
>JABDLA010000038.1 GCA_013001965.1 Flavobacteriaceae bacterium
ACCTTGGTATAGGCATCAGCACTAATCAAATTTAGTCCGGCACCACCGCTAAATTTAGCTTGCAATTCGTTAGAACTTCGCATATCGATAATACTTGAAACCCCATCACCATACATGGCGCTTGCCCCATTTTTTGAAACAATGACGTCTTCGGTCAAATAGGGATTAAAAGCAGAGATCAATCCAAAGAAATGCCCCGATTGATACATTTTAATGCCATCCCATAGAATCAGGTTTTGATCGTGGGTTCCACCTCTAACATTGAGATTTGATACTCGTTCATCTACACTCATTATGCCCGGCAGAGACTGGATGGTCTGTAATACATCGGGTTCGATCAAACCGGGTAAAATCCCAAATTGCTTGGGCTGTAACCTGATGATTCCATCATTTTTAAGAGAAATACCCTTGGTCAGGTAATTCACAACCACCACTTCATCCAAAAACTGCGTTGAAGAAAGGTCGTTTGCAAATCTGGCCCTAACAATAATATTTGAATTGCTGATCTGTTGAAAGACAAGGCCGGTTTCATCTTCAAGATATTGAAGAATACCCATTAAACTCAGATGATCTGGTGGAGCTGCAATGGTTTTATTTTCTATGGTTGCATCCACGTAGGTGAAGGTGATATTAAAACGGGATTCAATACGCTTAAAAATAGTAGCGAGCGCTTGCTGCTCTTCAATATTTTTTTGAGCCAGGGGCTGAAAAATACCTAAGAAAAAAATACAAATGAATAAGGTAGAAAACTGTGTTTTACTCACGTGTTAATACAATAGTACTATTGTCCTTTTTACTATACTTTAAATTTAAAGGTAAAGTTATAGATTTAAGCGCAAGTGATTGCTCATTATGAGCAAAACTTCCAGTAAAAAGTTGATCCAGATCGATATTATCGGTCTCAATAGTGACATTGTATTGCCTTTCAAACTCATGAATTACATGAGCGAAAGGCATACTTTTGAAATAACTTTCATTATTGATCCATGAAGGACCAAGGGCAGTTTCTTTTTCTTTAGCAATAATTTTCCCATCGAGTAAAAGAAAGCTATCTCCAGCTTTTAATATTTTTTGATCTGTTTCATGTGTAACCTGCACAGATCCTTCATAACATATGACTTCAAATAATCCGGAACGTTGTTTAACATTGAATTCGGTGCCAAGAACAGTGACTTTTCCGTCTGCTGTCATGACATTAAAAGATTCACCTTTTGCAACCTTAAAGAATGCCTCGCCCTCTAAAGCAACATCGCGAGCGTTACTCCATTTGCTTTCATTAAACGATAATGATGAGCCGGCATTAAGGGTGACTTGAGAATTATCTGGGAGCTCAATAGTAGTTTTTTGGGCGGCTAAGGTTGAGATGTTTGTGTTAAGGGTCGTCGAGAAATAATAAACACTTAAACTAATGGCTAAAACGGCGGCTATACGCATAACATGCGTAGTCCAGCGCGTCTTTCGAGTAATTTCGGGACTGTGAATTTTCTGCAAAACAGCATTTAAAGCCACTTCCTTATTGAATTCGGGCGCTTCAAAACGTTTTACATTATCAGATAATTTGATCAGTTCCTGATAGTCATCAAGAGCTTCAAAAGCCTTTGATTCTTCAGGACTGAGGTCGTTATCTAACCATTTTTTTATGAGTTCTTCGTGTTTCATTACATGTATTAAACAATTAAAGGATAAAAACTCCTACCCTATATTTTAAATTTCTTTAATATCTTCCCTTAATTTTTTTAAAGCACTATAGATACGTTTCTCGACAGCCTTGGTCGAAATACCTAATAACTCTGCAATTTCCCTGTGTTTTTTGCCTTCAATTCTATTCATTAAAAATGCGGTGCGCTGGGCATCACTCAACTTAGAGAGCGCATTTTGTAGCTTCTGCATGTATTGTCCTTCTTCCATAATGAACTGGGGATCTTCATTCGTATAGGACTTCGGCTTGATCTTCTGATATTTAAGTACGACCTTTTGATGTGCTGTTTCGTTCAGCATTAGATTATTTGCGATTGTAAAAACATAAGATTTCGCCTTTGATGGTGTTACCTTGGCACAGTTCTCCCATAATTTGATGAATGCCTCCTGAACCTTATCAGCAGGATTCAGGGCCTCGCCAAATTTGTAGTATAAGAAATTATTAAGGTCTTTGGCGTGTTTGTTAAATATGGAAGCGAAGAGGGTTTCTTCACATATATTTTCATTCAGGTTTTTTTCCATTTGGCTAAAAATCGAAATTTAAGGTAGGGAAAATTATTTTTTAGTTGTCTTATATATAAATCCCCACATATCATGGAACATCATCAAGAACAAACACTTAGTATAGACGATTTCTTTAATCATGACCATAACCAGCTCATAATATTCCCTTCAGTTGAGTTTTTGGCTAAAGTAAAAAAAGATAATATCATTCTTAGCTTATTACGTATTGAAGATCTGAAAAAAAGAATTTTGGCCTCACCAAACAATCGCGTATTAAAATTGTCGTTGCTCCTTGCTGAGAGAAGATTAAGAGGACAACAAAATCATTATCAAAAATTTATTCAACATTTTTTAGAAAAATAATGAAATTGGGGTAGGAGTTTTTTGCAATAGGCTGTTATATATGTAAAAATTGCAGTTCAACAAAACCTATACTTATGAAAACTGATTTTAAATTTGCCCTAATTTCGATTGCTTTATGCCTTTTTGCCCTTTTCTTTATGACTTCATGTCAAAATGAGGTTCTTGAAGAAACCACCAATTCAGAAGAAACTTTTGTACCGAATTCAACAGTAGCGAATTTAGTACGTGCCACGGCTGCCAATGACGGATCACAGGATGATCTCATGGATGGCGCTGATTGTATCTCTATTAATCTTCCTGTGACTATCATTGCCAACGGGATTACCGTTACCATTGAAACACTGGAAGATCTGGCTCTTTTGGAAGAGATTTTTGATGAATTTCAGAATGATGATGACATTCTGGAATTCCTATTCCCAATTACTATTATCCTAAACGACTATAATGATGTCTTCATCGAAAACGCCGATCAATTGCAAGACTTTATTGATGAGTGTGTGAATCAGGATGATGATGTCATCGAATGTGTCGACTTCGTATATCCAATATCGTTTTCAGTATTTAATTCAGATTTTCAGATCATAGATACTGTTGTTATCGACAGTGATGAAGAACTCTATAATTTTCTTGATGAACTTGAGGATAGCCAAAATGGTGCTATCATCGCAAGTTTAAATTTCCCTGTTAGCCTGGTTTATGCCGATGGTAATGTTGTAGAAGTACATAGTAACCAGGAATTAGCCAATGCGATCAACGCAGCTGAAGAAGAATGTGATGATATACCCGATGTATGTGATGAGGAAGAAGTAGCCATGTATTTGGTTGAGTGCTATTGGAAAGTAGTTGCCTTTAATGGTGATGATAATCTTGTGCATTACCAACTGTATTTTGGTGCAGATGGCCAATTGACAATTATTCAGGAAGGTGATATTGCATACAGCGGAAGCTGGTCACTTGACCAGACGGATACCGGATTGATCCTCTTTATCGAAACCGATCTTGAAGACTTGAATGGCGCATGGAACGTTGTTGACTGTGAAGAAGATCGTATGGAACTTGTTCATGAAACTGACGGATTGAACTCTGAAGTTGTCATAGAGCGTATATGTGAAAATGATGTACCCTGCAGTGCACAGGAAATGAGTTATAATTTACAGGAATGTGTTTGGTATAGCGCTAACAGCTTGTATCAAAACGTCGCTGCCGAAGTATTTAATTTCCAGGAAAATGGCGTTGTTGAAGTATACAATGTGCCAAGTGGCCAATTAACAGCTACTGGATTCTGGGCTGTGTCTTTAACCGATGAAGGCGTATTTTTGAGCCTTGAGTTTGATCAGGAACCCTATCATTTGATCTCATTAGTGTGGGAAGTGATAGAATGTGATGATGACCGCTATAAATTTATAAATGGTGACCACTATATCATATTTGAGCAAGATTGTTCCGATACCTATGATTGCCCCGATTATCAGGCCAATGTTGGTGATCCTTGTGAGAACCCTAACGGTGTGAGCGGGATCCTTGATGAAAACTGTGATTGTGTGACTGATAATACTTACGATTGTCCAGATCAACAAGCCAATTTTGGAGATGACTGTGAAACAGCAAATGGTTCAATTGGATTCATCAATGAAAATTGTGAATGTCAGGAAGACGATACACAATTCGATTGCCCTGATCAGCAAGCCAATGTAGGTGACGACTGTGAAACAGCCACTGGTTCAATTGGATTCATCAATGAGAATTGTGAATGTCAGGAAAACGATACTCAATTCGATTGCCCGGATCAGCAAGCAAATTTTGGAGATGATTGTGAAACCGCTAATGGTTCAATCGGATTCATAAATGAAAATTGTGAATGCCAGGAAGAGGATACCAATCCGTTTGAATGCTTTGGAAATTATGCGCTTGCAGTTTGTGATGACGATGTTATTGACGGTATCGCCAGCTTTGATCTTAATCTGATTTTTGCTAACTGCCCTGAGGACAATGTTGAGTATTCATTTTATATCTCCTTAGCTGATGCTGAGAATCAAGTGAATCCTCTGTCAAGCCCATACACGAATGTGACCAATCCTCAAACCATTTATTCAAGAGTGAGTTTGGCTGGAAACCCAAACGTATTTGAAATATATGAGCATCAACTGATTGTCGAAAACTGCAACGAACCCAATTGTACCGAACTGGACGTTGATGCCTATTTAATGTCTTGTGCCTGGGTCGCTGTTTCTGTCAATGGAAGCAATGATTATCAAAACTATTGGATGAACTTTGGTGATGGTGATGTACTGCTCATAGAAGGCAATGGTATGAACTTAAACGGAAGTTGGTCAACTTCAGAAGGTCCAAATGGTGTTGTTGTAACATTCAGCAACCTCAATAATCAATTCCAGTTTTTAATTGGTGACTGGGTTGTCGTTGAATGCACCGAAAATCAGATCATACTTCTGAATGATAATTCACAAGTAGTTCTGGAAAGAGATTGTAATTAAATCGTCCTTTATACTTAATCACTTTATGTTGTTTTTAGTAAGTTGATTATTAGAAAAAGCTACCCCACAGTGGGTGGCTTTTTTTATGATGTCAAACTTCATTTATCGGGTTCAAATTCTTAAATTTGCCATTCCTTAATTCAGATAAATAGGTATGTTCAATAGTTTAAGTGAAAAGTTAGATAAAGCGTTACATGTTTTAAAAGGCCATGGAAGTATTACCGAGGTCAATGTTGCCGAAACTCTAAAAGAGGTTAGGCGTGCGCTTCTGGATGCCGATGTCAACTATAAGATAGCGAAAGAGTTTACCGTCAGGGTCAAGGAGAAAGCTCTTGGTGAAAATGTGTTAACCACATTGCATCCGGGGCAGTTGATGATCAAGATTGTAAAAGATGAACTGACCGAGTTGATGGGTGGTGATGCCGCCGGAATCAATTTATCGGCTTCACCAAGTGTGATTTTAATGTCTGGGTTACAAGGTTCGGGTAAAACGACCTTCTCGGGAAAACTGGCCAGTTATCTGAAAAACAAAAAAACCAAAAAGCCGCTTTTAGTGGCTTGTGATGTCTATCGACCTGCAGCAATTGATCAATTGGATATTGTTGGAGAACAAATTGGTGTAGAGGTTTTCAGTGATCGCGGGAACAATGACCCGGTCGCCATAGCAGAAGCTGGAATTGCACATGCAAAGGCCAATGGATTTAACGTAGTCATAATCGATACGGCAGGTCGTTTAGCGATCGATGAGGTTATGATGGCCGAAATTTCCAATATTCATAAAGCGGTCAATCCGCAGGAAACCCTCTTTGTTGTTGATTCTATGACCGGTCAGGATGCCGTTAATACAGCGAAGGCATTTAACGACGTCCTGAATTTCGATGGTGTGATCTTGACCAAACTCGATGGAGACACCAGGGGTGGAGCCGCGATTTCGATTAAATCGGTGGTTGATAAACCTATTAAGTTTATCGGTACCGGAGAAAAGATGGATGCTATCGATGTGTTCTATCCGGCACGTATGGCCGAGCGTATTTTGGGGATGGGTGATGTCATTTCATTAGTTGAAAGAGCACAGGAGCAATTTGATGAAGAGGAAGCACGAAGGCTTCAGAAAAAGATTGCCAAAAACCAATTTGGATTTGATGATTTCCTAAAACAGATACAACAGGTTAAGAAAATGGGAAATATGAAAGACTTGGTGGGAATGATCCCCGGAGCCGGAAAGATGGTAAAGAATATGGATATTGATGATGATGCGTTTAAGCATATTGAAGCCATTATTTATTCAATGACCCCGGAGGAACGGACAAAACCTGCTATCATTAATTCAAGTAGAAAAAAACGAATTGGTAAAGGATCGGGAACATCGGTTCAGGAGATCAATCAATTGCTCAAACAGTTCAATCAAATGAGTAAAATGATGAAAATGATGCAAGGTGGCGGCGGAAAGAAAATGATGCAAATGATGAAAAATATGCCAAGATAAATCTAACAATAACATGACAATTCTAGACGGAAAAAAAATAAGCAACGATATTAAGGACGAGATCGCTGAAGAGGTGAAAAAAATGAAACTCAATGGTGAAAAAGCACCGCATCTGGCCGCAGTAATCGTTGGAAATGATGGTGCAAGTTTAACCTATGTAGGGAGTAAGGTTCGGGCTTGTGAACGCGTTGGATTTGAATCTACTTTGGTACAATTGCCTAATACCTGTAGTGAAGTAGAACTCATGGATACCATTGATGAATTGAATGCCAATGACGACATCGATGGCTTTATTATTCAGTTACCCTTGCCACCGCAGATCAATACTGAAAAAGTCTTATTAGCCGTTGATCCGAAAAAGGATGTTGATGGTTTTCACCCGATGAATTTTGGAAAAATGGCATTGGATATGTCAACCTTTATTCCTGCGACCCCCTTTGGCATTTTAGAACTTTTCGATCGCTATGGCGTTGAAACCAAAGGAAAGCATACTGTCGTCATAGGAAGGTCTCATATTGTAGGCCGACCAATGAGTATTTTGATGGGAAGAAAAGGATTTCCGGGAAACTCAACCGTAACCTTAACGCATAGCCATACAAAGAATATTTCTGAAATAACCAGGCAGGCTGATATTATCATTACAGCCTTAGGCGTGCCCAAGTTTTTAAAGGCCGACATGGTTAAAGAAGGTGTCGTAGTTATCGATGTTGGAATAACCCGCGTTCCTGATAGTACCAAAACCAAAGGTTACTATATTACCGGTGATGTTGATTTTGAAACTGTAAGTAAGAAGGCCAGTTATATCACTCCGGTTCCCGGAGGTGTAGGACCCATGACCATTGCTATGTTGCTAAAAAACACCTTGTTAGCTCGTGACATGCATTCTTAGAAATGTAAGTATATTACTACATAAATAATCTTTTTGTCTTTATTTTCTGAAAATTGACCGAATCAATAGGTTTCTCAACTTTTTTTTTTTAATTTCATGACTTACAACGGATTGCTTATCCCTAACAGTAGTCCAATCCCATAATTAATAGTTAAAGGTTGATTAATAGCCTATCGGCCTTAAAATTTACGCATAAAATGCACCATCTCATGTTTGGTTTTAACACTTAAAATCAAATATCATGAAAATCACTGCTATTAATTCAATGGTTATGAAAGCTGCCTATTGTTGTCATAATCAAACAAATTTTAACGTATTTCAATCAGACAAAGTCAAAAAGCAATTCATGCTGTTTTTGACTTTTTTATTTTTATTGACTGCACAATCCTTTGCTCAAACGGTGTGTGAACCCGCCTCACCCTTAGACATTACTCCTTTACATGAGCTTGATTGCACAATGAGTCAGACCAATTGTTCTTCTAATGATTTGCAATTAGTGGGTGCATTTTTGGATACTGATACCGGATGTGATTCTTGTGATGAAGGCGATGAAGTTGTTGCAACCTTGTTCTTAAGTATTAATAATACAACTGGTTCAACGAGAACCTCTTTCGCTGTGTTTGGAGATTTAGTAACAACTGATCCTATGGGCAATGAAGAAGTTTGTACTATTGCAAGATGTAATGGTGAAATTCCACCAAGTGGAATATATACATTGGAATATGGTGAAGTTACATTTACCTGCGGGGATGGATTAAGCCTGCAAGACTTACTTCTGTCCTGGACTGATGCTTCGCCAAACAGTACCTGTGACCAGCATGATTGTAAAGAAATTTCACCCAAGTGCGGACAGCTGGCCTCAATTGATATCGCACCCCTTTTGCAGGCAACTGCTTCAGCTGTCTGTGATGGCAATCAAATTGATGTTGATTTAACTGTTCAAGGAGGAACACCTCCTTATTCGTATAGCTGGACAGGCCCGGGTGGTTTTACAGCCAATACCGAGGATCTCAATGATGTTGATCCCGGAACATATAATGTCACCGTAACTGATGCAACACAATGCACAACGATGACGAGTGTCACAGAAGAGAATTGTTGTGAATTTTTTGCAACTTGTAATCTGGATGCCTCAGAACAGTTAATTGAAGGGTGCGATGAAAGTGATCTTCCATCTGCATTTACAGATGCCACAAATGTGTTTTCCAATATTACTACCACTCCTTGTGGGGATTTAATACTTATTCATAACGATTCGCCGAGCGGAACACTTTGTCCTGATGGTCTAACTGTACAACGAACATACACTTTATTCGACGATTTAAATAATAACCAAATACTCGATCAAGGAGAAGAATTTGAGACTTGCCTCCAGAATTTTAGAATACAAGATACGACAGCACCAGTACCACCGGCAGCACCAGCAGACTTGAATCTGCAATGTGCTAGTGATGTACCACCGCCAGTAGATCTCACAGCAACTGATAATTGCGATGGTGATATCACGGTAAGTCCAACGGCTAATATTACCCCTGGAGCTTGTATCAATGACTTTGTGATGGTACGCACATGGACCTTCACAGACGAGTGTGGAAACACAAGCAGTGTATCCCAAACCATTACTGTGAATGATGACACAGCACCAGTAC
>JABDLA010000051.1 GCA_013001965.1 Flavobacteriaceae bacterium
CCTTTATTCACTGTAAAAAAATTATTGCGTTACCAACTCCCTAATTTCGAGCATGTGAATTCGGTAATTTGCCCGATCACTATTTTCCATGGAACAGATGATTTTGTGGTTCCTTATGCTTCAGGTGAAAAACTATCAAGAGAAAAGACCACCCAATTTATAGCTATTGAAGGCGGAGGACACAATGATCTGATCACTTTCGAAAAATATCGGACAGCCGTAACGGAACTCTTAAAAAAGTAGAGGCACAACGAACTTAAACATCAGGATCAGAAGTGCAACAGCAATTAAATTAAGCACAATGCCTACCCGAGCCATTTGATGTACCTTAATATACCCACTTGCAAAAACGATGGCGTTAGGTGGTGTGGCCATGGGGAGCATAAAGGCACAACTACTGGCAATGGTCACGGGAATAAGAACATAAAGCATAGGGACTTCAAGTCCAATAGCGATACCGGCCACAACAGGAGCCAGAACTGCAACCAAAGCAACATTACTCATCAATTCGGTCGTGAACAGCATAAGGATTATTAGCAAAGACACGGTGAATAAGATGCTAATTTCACTTGATGCGATTGCCGAAGCCACTACATCTACAATCCCGGAGGCCGACATGCCTTTGGCCAGGGCTAATCCACCACCAAACAATATAAGAATGCCCCAGGGCAATTTTTGAGTATCGGGCCAACGGATGATAAAATCGTTGCGTCGAATACTGAATGGAATGGCAAATAATGAAATGGCGGCGATCATCGAAATTATAGTATCGCTTAAAGCCAGTCCGGGAATTAATTTATTGATCAGTGTTCGGAATATCCATAAGAAAACTGCCACGGCAAAAATAAGCAAGACGCGTTTTTCTTTGGGAGAGGTGGGACCGAGTTTTGCGAGTTCTTCATAAATCACATCACCCGAAGTCCCGAACTGAATTCCTGATGTGGGAAAGAACCATTTTACAAGGATGAGGTATATGATACTGATGAGGATCATGGAAAATGGCAATCCCAATAGCATCCATTTCAGAAAGGACACTTCAATATTATATTCATTCTCCAGCAATCCGATAAGCACAGAATTTGGTGGTGTGCCGATGACGGTGGCGATGCCTCCGGCATTTGCCGAGAATGCGATACCCAGCATTATGCTCAATGCAAAATTCTTGTCTTGTTTTGTAAATCCATCGGCATCATCTATGAGGAGATGGATCACAGACATGGCTATGGGCAGCATGACGACCGTAGATGCTGTATTACTGATCCACATACTTAAAAAGGCCGTGGCAATCATAAAACCAAGAACGACCTTATTTGGTGTAGTGCCTGTTAATTTTATTATGGTCAACGCAATTCGTTTATGAAGATTGACCTTTTCGAGGGCCAGGGCCAGGACAAAGCCTCCAAAAAACAGAAAGATGATCGGGCTTCCGTAGTTGGCACCAACATCGGCTATGGGTAAAACCTTTAATAATGGGAATAAAACAAGTGGTAATAAAGCCGTTACCGAAATGGATACGGTTTCGGTGATCCACCAGATGATCATCCAAAGTGCAACGGCAATGACATTGTCTCCTTTATCGGAAATGAGATCATAGGGAAGGAGTTGAATGACTATAAAAACCAATGGCCCTAAAAACAGCCCTATTTTTTTAGAGAGATGCATGGCCTACGAATATATAATTTCTTTTTTTCATAGGAATCATAAAACCAATGCATATATATGGCGGGTCAAATCATAAACTTATGATAAAGTCACTTAATTATCTGTTAAATCTATGTTATTGACGTAACAATGGATATTTAGATACGTCTATATTACAACGACATCAATCAAATCAAACAATCAAAAACCAAAAAAAATGATACGTCAATCAATCCTCTTAATATTTGCGCTTTTCGCACTCCATGTAAACGCAAATAACGAAACAAGTGAAAATCCATTTTCAGACTATATAAGTCTTGAGATCGAGAAATTAGAGTTAGAACAAGAACTATTTGGTGAAACTACCAATGATGAAGCAGTAAGCATTGCCTCCATAGACGTTTATGACTTAAAAGAAGATGTGGAATTGGACTTTAATACTTCCGATTTTCTTCCTGAAGATTTTAATGCCAAAGCAGGTATGAATGATATCGACTGGAGTACAGTGGAACTTATAGAATTGGAAGAAGATTTCGATATTGGTTTTGATACCAGTTCGTATTTACCAAAAGGGTTTAATCCTTATAAAGGCATGACATGCACAAGTGGAACGGAGGTAACTTTTCACTATTAAAATAAATCTCTCTGAAAAAAAGAAATTCTCTTTGATAGAATAGTTAGTTGGATTAGTTTGAGAAACCAGGATCGAAAGGTTCTGGTTTTTTTAGTGTCCTATTCTACTTTCATTCCATTGTTTTAAGGACGCATTTTATTTATTATCAAAAGGAATAAAGCCAATCAATTGTTGATTAAATTATTTGGATTCAATTGGGGATGAGGTTATTATTTCGTATTTTATATGATTCACCAAAACAAAATAAATCATGAGGTTATTAGTCAATGTTACTTGCCCTATTGAGCCTTTTAACAGCCTGGTGCGCAACGGCACTGCCGGTGAAGTCATCGAGCGCTGTATGGATGAAATTAAGCCAGATCAAGTGTATTTTTCTGAGCACAATGGTAATCGTGGTTGTACCATGGTTGTCAATGTTAAAGACGAATCAGAGATCCCAAGGATCGCTGAACCCTGGTTCCTTAATTTTAATGCGAGCTGTGAATTTCGAATTGCCATGACAAAGGAAGACCTGATGAAGGCCAACCTGTCGCAGTATGCCGAAAAAACAACAGAGGCGCATTTGAATTAGTACCAGGTTAAATTTAAGATTTAAAACCAGCTTTTTAAGCTGGTTTTTTTATGAATTTAATCATTTAAGTTTTTCAAATTGTGAATGATTAATGTTAAATATTGTTAATATAGTACTATGTAATGGATAGTACTGTAACATATTTAAAACGATGTCGTCTATAAGTAAAAGACATCAATCAAATCAATCGAAAAAACCAATAAAAACCAAAAAAATGATACGTCAATCAATCCTAGTAATATTTGCTTTGTTCGCATTAAATGTAAACGCAAATACCGAAAAAAATGAAAATCCGTTCACAGACTTTATCAGTTTTGAGATCGAGAAATTTGAATTAGAACAAGAACTATTTGGTGAAACCACCAATGATGAAGCAGTAAGCATCGCGTCATTAGATGTTTATGAAATTGAGGAAGACCTTGAATTAGGCTTTAACACCTCCGATTATCTTCCTTCAGATTTTGATGCCAGAAAAGGTATGAAGGATATCGACTGGAATACTATTGAACTCTATGAGATAGAAGATGACTATGAAATAGGTTTTGATACTAAAGCTTATCTGCCAAAAGGCTTTAATCCTTATAAAGGCATGAAAAATACTGAAGCCGCTGAAGTCACTACACTTATTAAGATCAAATAATCTTAATAATAATAGTTATCGCAGTTAGAATAGTTAGTTGAATTAGATTGAAAGAATCGGCATCACAAGATGTCGGTTTTTTTATTGAACAATTATGGCATTTATCTTGAAGATCGGGAATATTAAAAAAAGCCTTAACTTTAATGTATTCCATGATTAGAGAATCTCCCGGAATCTATAGGGTTACTTATGTTTAAAGGGTTTTCGTATGGCTAAAACCATAAAAACACAGAAAAGATGGATACGGGCATTGCAATTTTTTGCTGCTTATTTAGTTGCTGCATGGACA
>JABDLA010000055.1 GCA_013001965.1 Flavobacteriaceae bacterium
CACGATCAGTACCTTCATATTCGGATCGCGCGTCATGGCGCGTGCCATATCAATTCCTGTATTAATAGCGGCCTGTGTGCCCCACCTACTATTTCCCTGGTGTTTCCAATCCCATTTAAAGCCTTCCCTTCTGCCGGCTGTAATCGAATACATCAAGCTCTTATCAACCTTTAAATCATTGTGTAGGTAGTCCAGGAAACGTGTAATATAAGCCGGTGAAATCGCCAGGCTTTGTGGATCGTAAGCTCCATTCTGGGCGATGCCGTCCTGGGCAAGTCCCGTAAATCTCGAATCCAGTCGTCCGACTGTACTTCCTTCATCCCGCATCAATTCTGCAAAAAACTCTCCATTCGTAACCCTTAAATCCGCTTTGAGCCAATAGTCCTGACTAACGCCTGTAAAATCCGATAATCTTTGGGCCATAGATGATCTTTCTACTTCAGAAAGCTGATCTCCTTTAAATAAGGCCGGCATATATTCCTCCTCAGTGAACTGCCGGACATTATCCAGAAAGGTATCCAGGTTTTCAGGTTTGTCCGTTATTTTATCATGATACCAGGCCGTCGCTGCATAAGTCGGAAAATGGACTATGTAGGGCATATCATCTCCGGGAGGAAAAATCAATGTTCGCAAATCAAATACAGCGGATACCATAATCACCCCATTCATGGCAATTCCCTGGCTGAGCAAACGATCCATCACTCCGGCATTGCGAAAAGTGCCATAGCTCTCCCCTAAGAGGAATTTAGGAGAATTCAGCCGGTCATGTTCGATCAAAAATTGGGTGATGAACAAGCTTATACTACGTATGTCCTGGTCAACTCCCCAAAAATCGGCAAATGAGGCCTCTCCAATCGGCACACTTAGACCAGTTCCGACAGGATCAATCATCACAAGGTCCGCCACATCCAATATGGAATATTCATTATTCTCCATCAAATAAGGAGCAGCTGGTGTCGAAATCGGATCATTGACTACGATCCGTTTTGGGCCTAAAACTCCCATATGTAACCAGAATGAGGACGATCCAGGGCCTCCATTATAGGCAAACATAATCGGCCTGTCCGAAGTAGCACCATCTTTAAAATAGGCCGTAAACCCAAAAAGTGCGATGGGTTCGTTATTTTCATCGCGCAACTGCATGGTGCCGGCATGAGCTTTAAGAGGAATGGTTGCCCCGTTAATCGTCACCTGTTGATCCGTAATGGCAATTTTACCTGTTTGAATGGTTGCTTCTTTTGATGCTTCCATCGTTTCCTGGGCATCAAGGTTGATAAAACAAAAGATGATCAAAAAGAAAATAAAGTGCTTTTTCATGTGTTTGAATTCTTTTATACTTTTTAAGGTTCGGACTAATGTGCTTAGTGATGATTGAAAATCCCGGTACCACAAGATAAACGCAGCAATGAATAATAAGAAAAATAAATTTTGTTTTACCAATGAACAAATAGCGGACATATCGAACAGAGATGATTTAGTAATACTTCTTAAAAAAGAAAATGTGCCGTTAAAAAAACTGCTAAAAACCATAAAATACAATGAAGAATTATATGACTTGCAAGTACAATTACTAAAATTACAGAACTGGATTCGGAAGAAGAAAAAGCGCGTCGTCATCGTCTTTGAAGGTAGGGATGCAGCAGGAAAAGGAGGAACGATCAGGAGGTTTACCCGGTTTCTGAACCCCAGGTCAATGCGCGTTGTGGCATTAAACAAACCCACTTCTGTAGAACGGGGTCAATGGTATTTCAGAAGACATGTAAAAGAATTACCTAATCCGGGAGAAATAGTCTTCTTCGACCGAAGTTGGTATAATCGAGCTGTTGTCGAACCGGTTATGGGTTTTTGTACTAAAAAAGAATACGTAGAGTTTATCAGACAGGTGCCGGAATTTGAGCATATGTTGTTTGAAACTGGTGTAACAATTATAAAAATCTGGTTTTCAATATCCAAAAATGAACAAGACAAACGGTTTAAGTCAAGACAAAACGATCCATTGAAACAATGGAAGCTTAGCCCCGTAGATATAGAATCCAGAAAGTATTGGGATAAATACACGTATTATAAAGAAGAGATGTTTATAAAAACCCATACAAGCTTTGCCCCCTGGATAATTGTAAAATCCAACGACAAAAAAATAGCGCGTTTGGAGGCAATCAGGTATGTCCTTTCAAGATTTGAGTACAATGGAAAGAAAAAAACCCGTGAAATCCTTTCACCTGATCCGAATATAGTGCAGCGTTTTCATCGATCAATAATTACTAATTCATGAAAGGTATACGTGAGTATTCTAAAAGAGAATTGAAACAATTAAGTTCTAATCAAAGCTTGATCAATTTACTCTCTCAAAAGGATCCAAATTTTGAAATAGTCTTGCAAGAAGCCCAGTATCAAGAAGAATTAAGATTATTGCAAATAGAACTCATCAAATTTCAAAATTGGGTGATTAAAAAGAGAAAAAGGGTACTGATAATATTTGAAGGCATCGAGTTATCAGGAAAGAGTCTGACCATCAGGGCAATTCTTGAGCATCTGAATCCGCGGTCTGCAAGATCAATTGCATTACCCAGGCCAAATCCTACTGAGGCAGGACAATGGTATTTTCAGCGATATATTAAGAGATTTCCAGATCCCGGAGAAATAGTGCTTTTCGACAGAAGTTGGTACAATAGAGCAATGATCGAACCGGTACATGATTTTTGCACAAAAAAGCAATACAACTTGTTCATGGAAGAAGTCAATAATTTTGAAAAAATGCTGTGCCATGATGGCTTGATCTTTCTGAAATTCTATTTTGATATTTCTAAAACCGAACAAGCTCGAAGAATCGATAAAGTGATCAATGATCCATTGAAGCGATGGCAATTATCTAAAGTTGATTTAAAAGCCCAGGAATTGTGGGATAAATTTAAATACTACGAACAGTTAATGATGAAACATACCAGTAC
>JABDLA010000073.1 GCA_013001965.1 Flavobacteriaceae bacterium
CTATCTATACCTAATATAGTAAAATGATTCCAGCACTTCATTACAAAACTAAGCAATTCTTTTTTTTCATTATTAAACTTAGTATCGTCGTTGGAGCCTCTTATTTTATTTATAATAAAATTGCAAACAATGAGCATTTAGATTTTGGTGTTTTTATCGATTTTTTGACCGAAAACGGCCTTTTTTCGACAAAAAACATCATTTTTTTGGTGTTTTTAACCATTTTTAACTGGTTTTTCGAAATATTAAAATGGCAAAATTTAGTCAATTCCATTAAAAAAATATCCTTTTATGACGCTTTAAAACAAAGTTTGGCCTCTCTAACTGCTTCTCTGTTTACACCCAATAGAATTGGAGATTACGCGGCCAAACTGATGTATTTTCCAAAACCGTTTCGAAAGCGTGTTCTTTTATTGAATTTGATAGCTCACATGGCACAAATGGGAGCGACGGTAATTTTTGGGCTTGCAGGACTAATTTTATTTTGTACGAAATACGATCTTGATATTTCTTATTATCGGGTGGGTCGTTTTGCCGTGATCATTGTTATCGTTTTCATATTTACACTTTTTGGCATCAAACAAGATAAGTTGCGTTTGAAGGGATATTCGTTGACTAGAATTTTGGAGTTCGGAAAGAAATTGTCAGTCCAATTACATTTAAAAACACTCTTGTATTCTTGTTTGCGCTATTTAATATTTTCATTTCAATTCTATTTCCTGCTCAATCTTTTTGGAGTTGATGTCGCGTATTTCAATGCGATGATTGTGATCACTACTATGTATTTGCTGTCCTCAATAATACCATCAATCTTTCTTTTCGACGTTGTCATTAAAGGGAGTGTTGCCTTGTTTTTATTTGAAATCGCAGGCGTTAATAATTTAACCGTCTTATGCATTATTACCTTAATGTGGATCTTAAATTTTGTTATTCCGAGTATCTTCGGAAGTTTTTTTGTTATGAATTTCCGCCGTTATAAATCTTTAGATGCAATGACATGAATGCAAGTATAATTGTAATTCTGATCACAGTAATTTATACTACCATAATAGTATTGCTCATTATAGGTTGCTACCGACTTCCTCGTTTTCGAAATAAATCAACTCATCCTCTTAGCCGTTTTTCAATCGTTGTTCCCTTTCGGAATGAAGCTGCAAATATTGAACATTTACTCCTTTCAATTGAAAGAATCAATTATCCGCGACAACTCTTTGAATTAATTCTGGTGGACGATGAATCATCAGATAATTCTGAAGCGATCATTCAAAATGTTTTGAAAAAAAGTACGATTGATTTCAAGGTCATCCAAAATAAACCCATAAGTCGCTCTCCAAAAAAAGAAGCCATTCAGGCAGCCATCCAAAAATCAAAATACGAATGGATCTTAACCACCGACGCCGATTGCCAGGTGCCAATTGACTGGCTCCATGATTTGGATGGGTTTATTCAAAAAACGGAGGTAAAAATGATTGCCGCCCCGGTGACCTTCAATTCACCCAGATCTGTATTTGAAGGTTTCCAATTGATGGATTTCTTAAGTCTTCAGGCCGCGACTATGGGCGGATTTGGAATAAAAAATCCTTTTCTATGTAACGGGGCCAACCTGGCATATACCAAGGAATTATATCATGAACTCCATGGATTTTCCGGTAATTTAAATATAGCAAGTGGTGATGATATTTTCTTATTGGAAAAAGCGTTAAAACAGGATCGAACAAAGGTTGGTTATTTAAAATCACGAGCCGCCGTAGTGGTGACAAGCCCTGAATCGAAACTTAGCAAACTTATTCAGCAACGGCTTCGCTGGGCATCAAAAACAACAGCTTACAAAAATGCCTTCGGAAAGCTTTTGGCCATTATCGTGGCACTGATGAACGCCATGATCCTCATCGGTTTTGTTTTGGTGCTTTTAAATCGGCTTAGTTTTAGTGTATTCATTTCCATCTTCTCATTGAAAGTAGTCATTGACTTTTGGTTGATCTTAAAATCGGCACAATTGTTCGATCAAAAGAAGTCCTTGATATACTATCCGATAAGCAGTATTTGTTATCCTATATTTGCTGTTTTTATAGCTATTTATTCAATGTTTTCAAAATATAACTGGAAAGGACGGTCCTTTTCAAAATAAAAGGGTTTGATTTATTTTTATTAGCTTTACGATATACCCAAAGACCTTATAAAATGAAGAAATTAATTATCGTTTTATCATTATTGATGAGCAGTTTAACAGTGTTTTCACAGGAAACATATACAGTTGACGGAACGACCTATGAATTAAAAACTGAGGTATCAGGCACCATGGATCTGTTATGGAATATCATTGATGGAAAGTACCGCTATTTCATCAGGAAAGATGGGCAGATAAGAGAATTGAAAAATACCAAAGACGCCAATAATAAATTTCAGGAAGAATATCAGTCTCTATTGAGTGAACTCACACAGGGAAGTAATCTGTCTACGGAAAAATTAAAATTCACCTTATACGAACTGCGTAAATTTATTGACAATTATAATCTGGCTGTTGACCCGCTCTACAAAAAGGAATTGAGAGATGGTAAGATCGAATCAAGGTTATTGGTTTTTGGCGGACTCACAAACAGTCCCTTTGTTGAAAACCCGGAAAATAAATCCAATCCTGTTTTTGGTGCTGAAATTGAATTTACTAGGGCAATAGAAAAACCCAGACATGCTTTATTCTTCCATCTTAAACATGTACTTAGCGGTAACGATTTCGATTATTCCTCCACCCAATTGGGCGTTGGTTATCGATTCAGAATAGTACGCGAACGGTCCTTTAATTTTTATGCGAATATTACAGCTGCAACCTTTGCATTTACAAATCGTGAATTTGTAGTAGATGATATGGTTGTTGATCGTTCATCGAATGCATTTGATTCCCCATTTATTTTTGGAATTGGTGCCGATATCAGAATTTCAGATGATGGTTTTATTACCATTGCCTATGATGAATTATTTGCTTTATTTGCAGATACGCATGATAATTTTTCAACACATATTACCGTGGGCTATAAGTTCATTTTATAATGGGTTTATCAAATTATAAGACTTCAAATCCTGCATTCACCGATTTCTTTTGGAGAAGTACATCACAGACGGAGAAAAAAATGACGGTCTTTGGCATCTTCCTGAAATCGATGTTCTGCATTGCAGTAATTGCTGTCATAATGGCTTATGTGTGGACTTTGCATGAGAATGGTCAGAATGTGAGGTGGTTTACCTTAGGTGGCATGTTGGCCGCCATTATAATAAGTATTGTCATTTCAGTGCGCCATCATTGGGCGCCATTCCTCGTTCCTCTTTATGCCATCGCCAAAGGGTGCTTCCTGGGTGGGTTTAGTGCCTATATCAAGGCAAGATTCCCAGATTTACCCTTTCAGGCCATTGGAGTTACGATCATTACCTTTTTTACGGTACTCATCTTATACCAAACACGGATCATAGTGGTTACCAAAAAATTGAAATCGGTAATCATTACTGCCGCAGCGAGCATATTTCTGGTCTATATCGTGTCCTGGATCTTAAGTTTTTTTGGTATTAAATCATTCATTTGGGGCACTTCATGGGTAGCCATTGTTTTTAATGTGGTTGCTGCTATTGTTGCATCCTTCACACTGCTCCTGGATTTTGACTTCATTGAGCGTAAAAAAAATAAAGCGCCTAAATCGAGGGAATGGCTGGCAACCTGGGGCCTTTTGGTATCTCTCCTTTGGTTATACACCGAAATTCTAAGATTTATGAATAAGGTTTCCCTTCGGTTTTAATTGGCATTAACGACGAGCGGCAAAATGAATTCGGTATTCACATGCTGCCCACGTTTAATGGCCGGCAATAATTCGGGAAGATCATGAATGCTGAGTCGCAATATGGAATCCAGCTCCGGAATTTGCTGCTTTATGATATCTGAATGTTCAATTGCCTTTATTCTAATTTCCCCTTCCGAAGAAATTGAAAATGCCATTTGAACAGTGTCGTTGATCGCTTCTGAAACAACGAAATTGGAGGCCTGTATTTTTGATGAGATATGCTGTGTTAAAATCGATTCGAAGCATTGTCTTCTTTCCATTTTGGACACACTTGAATCGCAACTTACAAATGAAGGATATTCGTCCACTTCATTCCAATTAAAACTTTGAAGTTCACCTTCTAAAATATCATCGGCACTGATCTTTTTCTTTTCAAAATAATCACAGGAAAGGAGACAAATAATAATCAGTAAACAACTTAAATACCGCATTGATTTTAATAGTAAAATTGAAAAGTACGATTTTTATTTAATTAATCTAAACCCTGGAATTTATCAAATTTGTAACATTATAGGCATATCTTCGTCATATTGTCACAATTAAAATTTATGGATATCTTTTTAGTCATTCTTGGCATTTTATTTATGTTCCTTGGAATCATAGGAAGTTTCTTGCCGGTACTTCCCGGACCATTAACAAGTTGGGTTGGCCTTCTTTTGCTTCATCTCACTGATGCAGTACCCATGAACTGGACATTTTTGATAATTACCTTATTCGTTGCTCTGGCCATATGGCTGTTGGATTACTTCATTCCGGCAATTGGCACCAGGAAATTTGGCGGTAGCAGGGCCGGAATGATTGGAACCACCATCGGCCTGATTATTGGCATCATATTTTTGGGGCCCTTCGGAATAATTATCGGACCATTTTTAGGGGCATTGGTAGGAGAGTTGTTAAATAAAAGTGATTCACAAACAGCAGTCAAAGCAGCCTTTGGTTCCTTTCTTGGCTTTTTGACTTCAGCCTTTATAAAATTTATTGTGGCAATTATATTCTTAGGTTTCTTTGTGGTGAAGTTTTTTGAATACAGCGCAATGATATTCTAAGAAAAAACCTTACAGCATTAATGCAAGCTGTAAGGTTTATATTCATTGCTATTAATTCAACAAATAAATTAGAGGGATTAATTAATTATACTGTTGATAGACAAATCTAAATAACAATTGCGACTTTTAGTTACGGGAAAACCGCAAACTTGATGCGGAAAAACCGTAGTTTTCAATCGGGTTCTACGGTTTGAGAATAAATGGAAACAGAATTTTTTTTAGAATTCAACTATAATTTACAAAAATCCTTTATTTCTGGCTTCAGTAAGTAGCGTTTCGTCCTTACCATCTTCTACATCAAACAACAATTTTAGTTGTTTTTTACGTTTTTCAATGGCGCTCATGGAAAGATCGATGTGCTCTCTTAGGCTTTTGGTTTTTATTCCTTGAGATAATAAATGTAAAATCTTTCTATTGATATCATCCAAATGAAGATCGCTGGAGATCGTCGAATTTACAAAACCCTTTACAGTACTACTGTAATACGGAGGGTTGTCTAAAATAAGCTGAAAGGCCTCAGCCAATTCACTTGAGGTAAGGTCACTCTTTATTAATAATCCTTCCGGATTGATCTCCTTTATGATATTATGAATTCTGAATGACTCATTAAACATGGTTAGAATAACGACCTTCGCGTTAGGTAAATAGAGTCGTGCAACTTTGGCAAGATCCTCTCCTGAAGTTATTAAACCATCTTTAGACGGAGGTAACTTAATGTCAAAAAAACAAATGTCATAGGGTTCGGACTTAGCCGATTTTTTGATCAGCTCATTGGCAATGTCACAATCGTTGGCAATATCAATATCGAGATGTTGGTGTTCTTTTTTAGTTGCCAACAAGGTGTTTTGATACCCTTCTATGATCATTGGATGATCGTCAACCATCAATATTTTATAATATCCCTCCATAATTTATTACAAAGGCACATGAATTTTCACACGAGTACCATGACCAATTTTGGAAAATATTTCTACTTTCCCTCCTATTTCACTGGCTCTCGATTCAAAGTTCTTTATGCCTATTCCTTTTCTCGCTTTCCCAGTGTTGAAGCCGTCTCCGTCATCTTCAACCATTAATAAAATTACATTATTTTTTAGTTGAAAACTAATTTTTATGTGATTTGCATTGGCATGCTTATAAATGTTCTGCATGGTCTCCTGTAACATTCGATACACATGAATTTTAGTTTTGTTGGATAAACCATCCCAATCAATCTCATCATCCTCATAATAATCAAAGGTCAGTTGATAGGCCTGGGTTTGATTATCGATGAGGGTTTTAATAATATCGGTAAAGCTGGAACCTGTGACAAAATCAGCATTCAGATCATGAGAGATTTTACGGATTTCCTGTTCTATGGATTTAAGTTCTTCAATATATTGGCCACGTGTTTTAACGGCTTCTTCTGTTTGCTGCAAATTAAGGCTGTCCAGGCTTAATCGGGTACCAAACAATCGACCCAAAATACCGTCATGTAATTCTTCCGATATTCGTTTCTTCTCTTTCGTTCGGCCTTCATCGATCTTGTCCTGTTGCGCTAACATAAGGTTATAGATCTCTTCGTTAGCTTGTTGTTGCTTCTGGCTAAACTCGAGTTCCTTATTTTTTGCGCGCTGGGTTATGATAATATACAAAAGCAGTAGGGTGACCAAAAGACCTACAGACGATAATAAAAAGATGAGACGTTCCCTCGATATCTGGACATTTTCGGCTTTGATCTGATCGGTTTCGAATTCGATCTTTGCAAATTTATTCCGAATGGATCTTTCAATTTGCAGCAAACTGTCATTCAACTTGATATGCTCGTTTAAATAGGCTCTCCCTTCCTCACCTCCTTTAATATTCGACATGAATTTCAGAGACACCAAAACCTCTTCATACGATTGAGATTCCCGACCATATTTATAGGCCTCCTTTGCATAAAAGTAGGCCGTGTCAAGCTGCTGTTTACTCATATAATATTCTGCGATATTGTTGCATATAAACATCATTCTCTTAGGTTCATTCAGCGTATCACAAGTTTCATATGCCTTCATAAATTCCTGTTGGATCTGATCGTCGTCAAATCGTTTTGATAGGAATTTGGTGTAAGCCAAATTATTCAGATAGCTGGCATAGGCTTCCGGAAAATTGGCGATTAATTTTTTGTCATCTAATAATCTATTATGCTCTTCAAGAGCTTTATCATAATTTTTTAATTCGCGATAGGCCAATGCAATGTTATTTCTCGAGAATATATTGTAGACATAATTGTCTTCCATTTTATCGCTGAATTCAAGAGCCTGTTCATGATATCTCAAGGCATCATCATATTGACCCAACCGAAAGGTATTGACGCCTAGCAAATTATACAAGGACCACAAGGTCTCTAAATTGTTCTCGTTTTGGGGCAAAGTTTCAATAAGTGAAATGGCCCGAATGGCATTATTTTCACTACCGATATAATCTTTTTCCGATTCTTGAATATCAGCCATATTCAATAAGACTTCCCCTTCATTTTTAATATCCCTTAATGCCCTATACAGTTTTGCTGCATTGAAATAATGATAATAAGAGCTATCATTATTTAATTGAGTATAAAAATAATATCCTAAGTTATGATGCGAATAAGCCCAGATCGTCGAATCTTTAAGTTTTTGACTAAGCTTTAAGTTTTCATGATTAATAAAACCAAAAGGTTGGTAGTCATCAGTATCCAAATAAATTGAAGAAAGGACTCTGTTGCTCTTAAGGATGGTCGAATCTTCATCAATTTGTTTAGACAATTCTTGAGCTCTCAATGCAAACTCTAAGCGATCCTTGTTCTGGATGTCTCGATTTTGCGCCATTTTACGTAATGTAATGACACTATCTAATAGTACCTGTTTCGCTTTTCCTTGAGCAAAGACAGCAGAGATCGAAGAGAGAAAAATGAAAAATATAATTGAGCGAAACAATCCAGTGCGTTTTTTCCGATTGATTCAAATTTATAA
This sequence comes from Flavobacteriaceae bacterium, assembly GCA_013001965.1. Taxonomy (GTDB): domain Bacteria; phylum Bacteroidota; class Bacteroidia; order Flavobacteriales; family Flavobacteriaceae; genus JABDLA01. The sequence goes on from JABDLA010000073.1 coordinate 7,843, forward strand.
TATTTATTTCTAATGAGAATTAATAAAGAGAATATTGAGAATAATACAAAAAAAAAGCCCGTCTAAAAAACGGGCTCAATTCTTTTTTGATATCAAGACTTATGCTTGATTATCGTTTTGGTTCGGCTTTTTGTGATTTTTGTCTAAAGCCAGAAATTGAATGCTTTTATCATTCTTTTTCTTTTCAACACTTTCGATGTTAGTATTAACGGTATTAGATTCCTTCGAATTTGTCAGACCAACTAATGCCAGACAAAATACTGCGAGTAATAAAGTAATTTTCAGGGATTTCATAAGTTTTGGGTTTATTATTATACAATTGTTAATTATTAATTTTTTAATTGTACATCAATAAAGCCTTTAGTTCAGGTGAGGGATCACAATGGACTAATACATAATCTCCACTTGGAGTTCTTTAATAAAATGAGGGAAACAACTTTTTAAAGTTGAAGGGAAATGGATTAATTTTTCATTATAAGCAAGCGTTATCCGCTTCGGGGCTTATGAAGGACTGTAAATATAGGTTGAGTCGAACTCATTAATTAAATAAATACGTTAAAGTGTTATTTTTCATCGATGAAATACACTTTAGGGGAATTTTTCCTACAAATTGTTAACTAGTCCCTAGTCCAATGTAAACAATTAAGGGTTCATGGCAAAATATGTCATTTAATTAATAACGGCTTGCTTTGAAGAAATTAAGCTCCTCTTCCTTTTAAAATATATTCAAAGTCGTTATATTTACAAAGATATAACGCTTCTATTATGATATCAGTTAAGCAGGCCATAAATATTGTAACGGACAACTTAAAGCCTTTAGGTAAAACGGAGACAAAACAATTGGGAACAGCCACTAACTATTCTTTATTTGAAGATATTATTTCTCCTATTGACATGCCTCCTTTCCAACAATCAGCTATGGATGGCTATGCAGTGAATCTACATGAAAACCTGACCTATACCATAAAAGACGAAATAAAAGCAGGCGATCATCATCTATCGGTTTTACATAAAGGTGAGGGTGTTCGCATTTTTACCGGAGCAGCCGTCCCTGACTCTGCAAATGCAGTAATTATTCAGGAAAAAGTTAAGCCTACTGAAGCGGGGATTCAAATCGATACGATGCCTCAGCTTAATGACAATATCCGGCCAATGGGTGAACAGGTAAAAAAAGGACAAGTTGCCTTAAAAGCCGGTACCAATTTGAATACTGCGGCTATTGGATTTTTGGCGTCCCTTGGAATTTCTGAAGTTAAAGTGAATCAAAAACCTTCGGTTGCGATAATCGTAACAGGTAATGAGCTCGTGCAACCTGGACAACCACTGCCTTTTGGTAAAATTTATGAAAGCAATGCGATCATGTTAGATGCAACCTTGACCAAGCTTGGCTTTAATGATGTAAGCATTTATAAAATCGAAGACAATTATTCAGCGACAATTTCTGTGCTCAGTAAAGCCTTAAATAACCATGATCTGATTATAGTTTCAGGAGGAATTTCGGTTGGCGATTATGATTTTGTTGGTCGGGCACTCAATGAATTGAAAGTCAATCAGCTTTTTTATAAGGTCAAACAAAAACCGGGCAAGCCCATGTTTTTTGGCAAATTCCAGGAAACTGTTGTTTTTGCCTTACCCGGAAATCCAGCCGCAGCTCTAAGTTGTTTTTATATGTATGTTTATAAGGCATTACACATATTATCAGGTCATAATAATTTCCAATTGCCCAAGGTTGAGGCAAAATGCCAAACATCTTTTATTAAAAAAGGGGGACGTGCTCAATTTCTAAAAGCCCAATATGATACGGGTAATGTGCATATTTTAGAAGGTCAAAATTCGTCCATGCTGCACACCTTTGCCTTAGCCAATGCATTGGTTTATGTCCCTGAGGAAAAAATGAAAATTAAGATTGACGAACCGGTAGCAACCATCCTTTTACCAATAAATTAACGAAGTAATGAGATATACAATAAAAAGCAGGATCTGGATCGAAGCCGATGGCCATATATTACTTGGTGAAGGCCGAATAAGCCTACTTAAGGCTATTGGACAAACCGGGTCATTAAGTAAAGCTGCCAAATCACTGAACATGTCTTATAAAAAAGCCTGGTCACTTATTGATGCGGTCAATGCCAGAGCAAAAACTCCGGTTATAACGACTAGCATTGGTGGAAAAGGTGGCGGCGGAGCAGAATTAACTGATTATGGAAAGTCATTAATCAATGCCTTTGAGACCATAAATAAGAATTGCTGGAAATTTTTAGATAAGCAGATTGCAGAAACACAACTTTAATGCATTCAAATATTGAACACATGTATTTATTTTTATTGATTCTACCACTTATTGCCTTCCTTTATGCCAGTGTTGGACATGGTGGTGCAAGTGGTTATCTCGCTCTCATGGCTTTATTTTCATTCAGCCCCGAAATTATGAAGCCAACAGCTTTATTGCTTAATGTTTTTGTTTCAGGAATTGCATTTTATCATTTTTATAGAACCGGATACTTCAATAAAAAGTTATTTCTATCGTTTGCACTGTCCTCCGTCCCCTTTGCTTTTTTAGGAGGTATGATTGAAGTAGACGCAACGATATATAAGAAGATCTTGGCCTTGTTACTGGTATTCGCCATTCTTAAAATGCTCAACGTATTTGGCAAGGATAACGCTTCCATAAAAAATATAAAGTTTTGGCAAGGCCTGATGTTTGGAGGAATTATCGGATTCTTTTCAGGTTTGGTTGGCATTGGCGGCGGAATCATATTAACTCCATTGATCTTGTTGTTGCATTGGGGAAGAATGAAGGAAGCTGCGGCAGTGTCCGCGCTCTTTATTCTGGTTAATTCGGCAGCTGCCTTACTCGGACAATTATCTATAGGCGTGAATTTCAATGAGACCTCCTTTCTCATGGTTGCCATTGCATTAATAGGAGGGTTTTTGGGTAGCTATTTTGGCAGTAAAAGATTTAATAATATGCTATTGAGATATATGCTCGCCATAGTATTGACCATTGCGTCATTAAAGTTGTTTTTTGTATAAATGAAATCTAAGCATAATATAACAGGGATCATACTCGCCGGAGGCAAGAGTTCAAGAATGGGGACAGATAAAGGCCTGATGCTACTTCATGGCAAAACCTTTATTGAGCATATAATACAAGCCCTAAAACCTACGGTTGATGAGATTATTATTGTTGCTAATAACGATGAATACGACAGATTTGGCGAGACCAGAATTGATGATTTGATCCAGGACTCAGGCCCACTTGCCGGCTTATTTTCAGGATTGAAGCGATCAAAAACCGATCTTAATTTAGTACTAAGTTGCGATGTTCCATTCATAACTACTAGGGTTTTAAGAATAGTTACAGACGCTGCTTCAGATGACTTTGAAATTATTCAGGCAGTATATAAGAATGAAAGCTTACCACATATAGGGTTGTATAGAAAAAAATGTATGGTAAAATCTAAGGAACTATTAGATCAGGGTGAAAAACGTTTGCGCTCATTGGCGCGGCATTTCAAGACGAAGGATCTTCATATTGATGAAGTGTACGAAAAAAATATTCAGAATATAAACACGCTACAAGAATTGAAATCTTTATTAAATGAAATTGAAAATTAAATATTTTGGAATGATCACTGAACACACCAGCTGTAAGGAGGATCACATTGAATTTACAAAGATCACCGTATCTGATTTGATCGATGAGCTCAATGAGTTATATCCCAATCTTAAAACATTGGATTTTCAAGTTGCCATTAATAACAAGATAGTAGATAAAGAAAGTAGGGTAACTGAAAAAGAGATCGCTTTGCTCCCTCCCTTTTCAGGTGGATGAAATTAATTTATGAGTAGATATAGCAGACATATCATCCTTTCAGAAATTGGTCAACATGGTCAAAAAAAGATCAATAAGGCCAAAGTTTTAGTTGTCGGTGCCGGAGGCCTCGGTTGTCCGGTGCTGCAATATTTAGCTGCAGCGGGAGTCGGTACGATTGGTATTATTGATGATGACCTTGTGGAAGAATCCAATCTCCAAAGACAGGTTTTATTTGGATCTTCATCGCTTGGAATTAATAAAGCAATTGCAGCTAAAGAACGGCTTGAAGATTTGAATGCAACAATCGATATTCAAGCTTATCCCTATCGATTGGATACTTCTAATGCGCTGAGCCTATTTAATGATTATGATATTATTATGGATGGCACCGATAATTTTGAAAGTCGTTATCTTATTAATGACGCGGCGGTTTTAACCGATAAGCCGATAGTATATGGTGCAATTTATAAGTTCGAAGGACAGGTTTCTGTATTCAATTATAATAATGGTCCAACCTATCGCTGCCTTTTTTCTGAAGCACCTAAAGAAAATACAATTCCTAATTGCTCTGAAATAGGAGTTTTGGGTGTTCTTCCCGGAATTATTGGAGCTATGCAGGCCAATGAAACCCTAAAGATCATTTTAGGCTTTGACCACATTTTGACCGGGCAATTATACTGCTATGATGCCCTAACTTCCAATGCCTTTACCATTTCATTTGATAAAAATGATTCTGAAATAATGAAGGTGTTGGCCGGGAAAGAGCTTTTTGGAAGTAAATCATATAATCTAAGTTGTTCAGATCGAATTCTGGAAATATCATCTCGAACAGCTTTGGAAAAACCCAATGCTCAATTTGTTGATATACGAGAACCTGATGAATTACCAAGGCTTGATCTTCCTGATCTTTTGGAAATTCCACTGGACAAACTAGAGCAAAATTTGAAGTTGATCCCTAGAGATAAAAACATCATTTTAATCTGTAGATCTGGAGTTAGAAGTAAAAAAGCAGTATCAATTTTTCATAAACACAAGATCATGAATTGCTATAGCCTTAGGGGCGGCGCAGTTGAACTCATGGCCTATAAATAAACAGGAAAACAATGAAAGAAAAAAAACATAAAAACGTATTTATACCAGGAGCCATTTCGTCTGAATTTATAGCTGAATCCATTAAGAAGCATCAAACAAAAACCTCCATTGGCGCCCATGATATCTTTCTCGGACAAGTAAGGGCTGATGTTATTGAAGGTAAAGAAATCACGGCGATCGATTACAGTTGTTATGAAGAAATGGCCCTTGAAAAGTTCCATGAAATTCGGGAAGCCACCTTTTCAAAATTCGATCTGACCTGCATGCACATCTATCATAGTTTGGGGGTTGTGAAAGCAGGCGAGATCTGTTTATTTGTTTTTGTCTCTTCGCCCCGACGAAAAGAAGTGTTCAAGGCCATCGAATATGTTGTTGAAGAAATAAAGGCCAAAGTTCCTGTTTATGGCAAGGAGCTTTTTGAAGACGAATCTCATCAATGGAAAGTAAATACTTAAAATATGGTTGATATCACACATAAAAATAGTACGCTTCGAATTGCCATAGCCCAGGCCATAGTGAAGGTTAGCCAGGCTGAGACCATTCAGGCGATCAAAGAGAATAGGGTGCCGAAGGGTGATGTGTTTGCCATGAGTAAAGCCGCCGGTTTGCTTGGAGTTAAAAAAACCGCCGATCTGCTTCCCGATTGTCACCCCATGCCTATTGAATTTACCGGCATTGAATTTGAGATCGATGATCTCAACATCATTATTAATTGTGAAGTAAAAACCATTTATAAAACCGGAGTTGAGGTTGAGGCGATGCATGGTGCAAGTGTTGTTGCTTTGAACATCTACGATATGTTGAAACCCATTGATAAGGGTGTTGAAATTCAACATATCAAATTGTTGAGCAAAAAAGGTGGAAAATCCGATTTTAAAGATCACCATAAAAAGAAGATCAAAGCAGCTGTTATTGTTTGCTCCGATACGATTTCGGGCGGACATAAAGAAGACAAGGCAGGCAAGGCAATTATCAAAAAACTTAAAGCTAATCATGTGGAACTGGCAGATTATATCATTATTCCGGATGAAATAGCACTCATCCAGGAAAAAGCCAAACATTATGAAGCAGAGGGCGTTCAACTTATCATATTTACGGGAGGAACCGGTTTATCAGCTCGCGATGTCACTCCGGAAGCCTTGGGTGAAATCATCGATCGCCATATTCCCGGCATCGAAGAAACGATAAGACGTTATGGCCAGGACCGCATGCCTTATGCCATGCTATCCCGAAGCGTAGCAGGCACACTAAATGATAGTTTAATACTAGGATTACCGGGGTCTACCAAAGGTGCAGCAGAATCGATGGATGCTATTTTTCCATCGGTACTTCACATTTTTGGAATCCTGAAAGGAGCAAGACACAATTGATGGAGGAAACACAAAACATATTAAGAGATTCATTCGGCAGGGATCACAGTTATCTGAGAATTTCACTGACCGAACTTTGCAATTTAAGATGTACCTACTGTATGCCGGCGGAAGGAATTGCCCTATCACCCAAATCGCATATCATGACCTATGAGGAGGTTTATAATATCGCAAAGATCTTCGTAAAACATGGCGTTTCTAAAATCAGGTTAACAGGTGGCGAACCATTGGTTCGAAAGGATGCCGATGTCATCATCGAAAAATTAGCCAGCTTACCCGTTGAGCTGTCTTTGACTACCAACGCCGTTCTCGTCGATCGTTTTATTGAGATATTTAAAACCAACGGAATCAGAACGATCAATGTAAGTTTAGACTCTCTTGATCCTGACAAATTCCTTCAGATCACCAGGCGAAATAATTTTGATAAGGTCTATAAGAATATCATGCTGCTTGTCAATGAAGGTTTTAAAGTGAAATTGAACGTAGTATTGATGAAAGGATTTAATGATAATGAGATCATCGATTTTATTGAACTCACTAAAGACCTCCCCATTGTAATTCGCTTTATCGAATTCATGCCCTTCAGCGGAAACCAATGGAATAAAGAAAAACTGGTATCGCTACAATATATCCTGGAAACCGTAGACAAAAGCTATGATGAATCAACCATAATGCGTCTCACCGATGCGCCTAATGACACCTCAAAAAATTATCAGATTGAGAATTATAAGGGTAGCTTTGCAATTATCAGTTCCATCACGAATCCATTTTGCGATTCCTGCAACAGGATACGCTTAACAGCAAATGGCCAATTGAAAAATTGCTTATTCTCAACTACGGAATCTGATCTGTTGACCCAATATCGAGCAGGGGAAAATATTGAACCCATCATTCAAAAAACAATACAGGCCAAATATAAAATGCGGGGTGGGATGGATACCAACAAGAAATTGGAAGACGCAAGTTTACATGCTCAAAATAGAAGTATGATCACTATTGGTGGTTAGCCGCATACATTTTGTTGTAGTCATCAAGCGTATCAATATCAGATATTAAAGGATTCATATTTAATGAAGATACACGATCTAAATGCTTTTCCATTAACTTTTTCGCACCCTGATCGTCCTGCAATAATGTTAACTCCAAAAAATAATGACTATCAAACAAAGCTGGAACTCCAAATTTTCCTTCTGCATATTGTGACGCGATGATTTGTTTTTTACCGCTTTCAAATTTATTGATCATACTTTGCAAATAATAGGGCACGATCAAGGGTTGATCTGGAAGCATTATAAGGACGGCATCAAATGATTCTTTACTTTGAATGAGATGATCTATACCGATTGCAATGGTGCTTCCCAATCCGAGTTCCCAGGACCTGTTCTCTAAGATTTGTACCTTATACTGATTAATTTCTGATTTTATTTTTTCGAAATAAGCGCCTAAAACCACAATGATTTCTTTTGCTTCAAGGGCTTGGGCAGTTTCAATGGAATGACCTAATAAGTTAGACGTGCTCCATTTAAGTAACTGCTTTGGCGCGCCAATACGTTTTGAAGCGCCTGCTGCTGGAATTAATACGGCAATATGCTGAGATTTAGCCAATTTTGATATTCATATTTTCTAGGCGTGAATACTTCCCTTTTTTTCTTTAAGTCGAATTGGATTTTTCTTTCTGATAACAGTAAGGATTTCCGATAATATAGAAATCGCAATTTCCTGTGGTGTCTCTGCACCAATATTTAACCCTGCTGGTCCATGAATTTGATCCACATAATTTTCACTAATTTCAGGACAGTATTCAATTAATTGTGATAGTAATTTTTCCTTTCTATGTGAAGGGCCTAATAACCCAATGTATGCCGGACTTGTATCCTTCAATTCCATTAAAAACTTCAAATCATTCGCAAAATTATGAGACATCAGCATAATGGCTGTTTCATCATCAATTTTTTTTAATTCGAGCGCATCAAGTGAAGCGGTGTAAAATGCTCTGGCTCCAGGAAAATTTGCGATGGTTTTTGACTCCAGTGGTCCTGCTACAATGGTAACATCCCAACCATTCAAAGCTGCAAATTGACATAATTGAACTGCGTCATGTTCACTTCCAAAGATCACCAACTTAAAACATGCTGGCATCTTTTGCTCAAATAATGAAAGATCATCGCCAGACTTCAAAGGACTTCCTGTTTTGCCTGAAATCCAATATCGATTATTTCTCAACACTAAGTATGAACCTAGCCCGGGGAAGTATCCTTCGTCCTTAATATAATTTGAACAAATTTTAAAATCATTTCTATCTGAAATAATTGTTTTAAATAATTGGATGCATTCCTTTGTTGGACTAAATTCTTCCAAAAGAATATAGAGGACACCTTCGCATCCTAATCTAAACCGACCATCATAGGTCATCATAATTGGTTGTTTATCCTTAAATACTGACTGTGCCTTTCTTTCGATGTCCTTTTCGACGCATCCTCCACTGACAGCACCAATCATTTGACCATTCTCAAGGATGAGCATGCGCACGCCTGGTTTTCTGTATGAAGATCCATTCAAATCAACTACCGTAGCAAGGACAGCTTTTATGTCCTGGTCTTTGGCCTTAAGATATGCCTCAACGATGTCCTTAAACTCATGTGTCATATTCGCTAAATAAAAAGCCTTTAATAAAGGCTTTTATATTAAATTAATTTAATTTCAATTGCCTAGCCAATAACCTGTTCTAAATCCAAATTATTAATAAATGGTTGTTTATATAATCGCTTACCCGTTGCCGCATAAATTGCATTAGAAATGGCCCCGCCAACAGGTGGCAAGGTCGGTTCACCCAATCCGGTTGGTGCTATATTATTCTGTATAAAATGTACATCAACCTGCGGTGTTTGATTCATTCGTATGAGTTGGTATGAATTAAAATTATTCGACTGAGGTTCGCCATCGTCAAAGGTTAATTCGCCATACATGGCATGTCCTATTCCATCAATCACACCTCCAACAACCTGGTTTTCCGCACCAAGTGGATTTACAACAATACCACAATCAACAACACAAGTCACTTTTTTTACAACCGGAAATCCATTGTCCATGACAACATCAGCTACTTCAGCGACATGCGTATTATGGCAATAATAAACGGCAAATCCCTGGTATACCCCTTCTTTGGATTTCCCATAATTTGATGCCTCGACAACCTTTTTAATTACGCCCTCAAGCCGTTCCGGGCTGTATTGAATTCGCTCGTCTGTAGTCCCCTTGACATTCTGAAGCAAATCCAAATGTAATTGGATACGATCTACTTCCATAAGCTCAGCTAACTCATCAAAAAAGCTTTGTTCGGCCGATGCCAGGAAATTGGTATATGGTGCCCGCCATGCACCGGTTGTAATATTGCTTTTATAATTGGCTCCATCCACCTGATAATTGGCAACGGCACCTGCAGGAAAGAAATTAGGTATCAATCCATACATATTGCTATTTATGGCAGCTTCTTTTAAGTGATATGCGCTTACTTTTCCCTCTTTAACCGCTGCTTTGATTCTATATTTTATCGCTGGACGGTAAATTCCAGCCGCCATATCATCTTCGCGAGAAAATACGACCTGGACCGGTTTTTTAGCGAGATGAGAAATCTCTGCAGCCTCCATAGCGAAATCACCATACAGGCGCCGTCCAAAACCGCCGCCCATACGCGTCATTTCCAGAGTTATCTCCGATTCATCTCTTCCAAGCATTCCGGCAATCCGTGATGCCGTCCGTGCAGGGGTTTGAATAGGTCCAACTAACTCAATCTTATCGGTTGTGACATTAGCAAAGAAGTTCATCGGTTCCATACAATTATGAGGTAAGAAAGGCGATTCATAAGTTCGCTCCAAAATCTGATCGGCCTCTGCAAAAGCTTTATTTACATCACCGTCCTTACGAAATGTTTCAAATTTATTGCCATCCAAAAGATCCATCAATAATTTGTCATGCATTTCAGTGCTTTCGGCTTTGGTATCCTGTTTCCATTCCACTTTTAAGGCTTTTTTCCCTTTCATGGCCGACCATGTACTATTGGCCAAAACAGCAATTTTATCTCCGAAGCGAATTACATCGTTTACACCATTAACAGAGCGTGCGCTGGAATCATCAAAGGACTCCAGAACCTGGCCAAATGCCGGTGGTCTGAGAACAGAAACATACTGCATGCCTTCACGTTTATAGTCCAATCCAAATAAGGGTTTGCCAGTTACGATCTCATCAATATCTACATTGCTTTGCCCTTTTCCTATAATCGTAAAATCCTTTGGGTCTTTCAATTTAACGTCCTCAGGAACTTCAAGGGCTGCTGCTTCATGCACAACCTCTCCATATCCCAGTTCGTCTCCATTTGCATTTTTAATAACACCTTCCTTAGTCGTACATTCAGAAGCATCTACACCCCATCGTGCAGCAGCTGCATTTACGAGCATCTGCCTGGCTGTTGCCCCAGTTTGCCGTAAAGGTTCCCATCCTTGTCTCAAAGATTGGCTTCCTCCAGCGACCTGCCTTGTAAAGTTTTTTGTATCCAGAGCTCCTTGTGCAACATGAACATCGGACCAGGCTACATCCAATTCTTCAGCGATCAACATGGGCATTGAAGTTTTCACACCCTGGCCGATTTCCGGGTTAGGGGAAAATATGGTAACCTTGCCATCATCTGAGATTTTTATAAATGCATTAAAATCGTTATAGTTCAATAAACTTAAGTCTACTGGTGGTTTTACATCGGGTTTGCAGGCGTTGAACAGGTTAAAACCGACGAGCATACCTCCACTGGCAAGTGCTGATGTTCGGAGGAAAGATCTCCTGCTAAATTGAATATTATTTGATGATTTCATTGTTAACAATTTTAAATGATTAGGAATTTTTAGCTGCGAGCATGACTGCCTTTTCAATGCTATTATAAGAAGCACATCGGCAAATATTACCTTGCATTGCAGTCCTGATATCGGAAGCATTCGGATTTTTATTAGTCTTCAAGAATGCTGCAGCTGTCATAATTTGTCCGGCCTGGCAATAGCCACATTGTGGCACATCGATCTCTTTCCATGCTTCCTGAACCGGATGAGTGCCATGTTCCGAAAGGCCTTCGATGGTCGTAATTTCCATGCCTTGAAGCTGAGATACCTGAAGCAAACAACTTCTCGTGGCAACGCCATCAACATGAACGGTACAAGTACCACATTGAGCAATGCCACATCCGTATTTTGTTCCTACAAGATTTAAATTATCTCTTAATACCCACATTAAAGGCGTGTCAGAATCGGCCTGTACCGTTTGGGTATTCCCATTGATTTTTAACTGATAGGTTGGCATAAGCAAACAGTTTTAAAGTTAATTTTTGAAAGAAAAGAAATGCGAGATTCGCATCTCTTTAAAGTTAATAAAAAAATGGGTAGGATGTATTTCTTTAACAAAGAAATAGGGTGATACTAATGCATTATTGGAACTCTAAGATTGCAATTGTTTATATTTTCCTTTGCTCTTTCTTATACGAACAGCAACAACCTTATACTCGGGGCACATGGCCTCTGAGTCGTGAACGTCTCCGGTTATGATATTGATCATGATTTCCGGGAAATGGAAGGTTGTACTTAAAATGCCTTTTTTAACTTCATCAGTAATGCGTGCTTTGACATCCACCTTACCTCTCGGTGATTCCAGACATACATAGTCACCTTCTACAATTCCATGGTCTTTGGCATCTTCAGGATTGATCATTAAATAATCGTCCCCGAGAATTTGTTCATTGGCCGTTCTGCGGGTCATGGCGCCACAATTATAGTGCTCTAATTCTCTATTTGTTGTGAGGATGTATGGATAATCTTTAGCATGTGCTGTCAATTCTTTGGTTTCTTCCCAAGGATTAAATTCAAAGTATCCTTTGCCGCGTTTAAATTCTGTCTTATGAAGGATTTGTGTGTCGGTTCCATCTTCGGCAACCGGCCATTGCAAGCCATTTATACCCAATCGGTCCCATTTTATTCCGGCAAAGAAAGGCACGATCTGAGAAATTTCCTCCAGCATACCATCGGGCGTATAATCCGGTTGAGGATATCCCATTCTATTCATTATATCCACTATGATCTGTCCGTCAGGCTTTGTTCCTTCAAGTGGTTCAACCACTTGTCGCACGGCTTGAACACGTCGTTCGCCATTGGTAAAGGTCCCACTCTTCTCAAGGAAGGACGCTCCCGGTAAAATAACATCGGCATACTTAGCCGTTTCCGTCATAAAGAGTTCCTGAACTATAACAAGATCGGTAGCTTCTAAAGCTTTTATTACTTTTTTAGTATTCGGATCGGTTTGGACAACATCTTCTCCAATGATCCAAAGGGATTTCAATTTTCCTTCGAGGGCGGCATCGAACATCTCGGGAATTTTATACCCGATTTCCTTGGGCACCTCAACACCATAGAATTCGTTATATTTTTTATTTACTTCATCATTGGTCACATCCAGATAACCTGCACCCTGATGCGGTTGCACGCCCATATCGGCTGAACCCTGTACATTATTTTGTCCGCGTAACGGATTAACGCCAACACCGCGTCGACCGATATTTCCGGTAAGTAAGGCCAGATCAGCGATCTGCATTACGGTAAAGGTTCCCTGCGAATGTTCGGTAACGCCTAAGCCATGAAAGGACATAGCATTTGGCGCCGTTGCATAAGCAATTGCTGCTTGTCTGACTTCCTCTCGATCCACACCCGAAACCGCTTCCATCTTATCGATATCGATATTAAGAAGTTCATTTTTATAGTCTTCAAACCCTTCGGTTCTATCTGCAATAAACGTGTCATCGGTCAGGCCTTCGGAAATAATATAGTACATCATCATGTTAAGCACTGCAACATTGGTTCCCGGTCTTAGGGCCAGATGATGATCGGCATAACGTGCAATTTCAGTTCGTCTTGGATCGATGACTATAGTCACATTATCCGATTTCATGGCAAACTGCTTCAGCTTCGCTCCCGTAACCGGATGCGCATCTGTTGGATTGGCGCCAATGACCATAATGCAATTTGTATCTTTCAGGTCATCGATTGAATTTGTGGCCGCTCCGGTACCATAGGTACGCTGCATCCCCAAAGCAGTTGGTGAATGGCATACACGCGCACATCCATCAATATTATTCGTATTTATTACAGCTCGGTAGAACTTCTGCATTAAATAATTTTCTTCATTCGTACATCGGGACGAAGAAATGCCGGCCAATGCATCCGGACCAAATTCTTTTTTGTAGGCTTTGAACTTCGAAGTGATATAATCATAAACCTCATCCCAACTCACTTTTTCAAACTCCCCATTTCGTTTTATCATGGGTGAATCCAATCGCTCCGGATGATCATAAAATTTAAATGCATAACGCCCCTTCAAACAAGTATGCCCTTGATTCACTTCGGCATCATATGGTGCGGTTATACTCAAAATCTCACCATTATTCGTCCCAATTTCAAGATTACAACCAACACCACAATACGTACAAATAGTTCGTGTCGTTTCGGTTGCCCTTATCGCTTTCGACTGGAATACATCTGAAATAGCAGAGGTTGGGCAAGCCTGAGAACAGGCACCACAACTTACACAATCAGAATCCATAAAGGACTGATCCAAGCCTTTGATTATATAAGAATCAAATCCTCTTCCGGCCATACTCAACACAAATTCGCCCTGCACCTCATCGCAGGCACGAACACAGCGATAACAATTGATGCATTTAGACAGATCAGAGGTCATATAAGGATGAGACAAGTCTTTTTCTCTATAGAGATGATTATCGCCTTCCGGATAACGAACTTCCCGAATGCCAACTTGAGCTGCAACCGTTTGTAATTCACAATTACCATTGACTTCACAGGTCAGGCAATCTAAGGGATGATCGGTGAGAACCAATTCAAGAATATTTTTTCGTAATGCTTTGACCGAATCTGTGCTTGTATAAATATATTGCCCTTCAGCAACCGGAGAATGACAGGACGCCATGGTCTTTACAGGGCCATCTTCATCTAAAGCAACCTCAACGCTGCATACACGACAAGCACCGAAAGGATCTAAATTAGGCGCATCACACAAGGTTGGTACCAGCTGCTCGTCCTTATATCTTTTAATGAAAGACAACATGGTTTCGCCTTCCTTAATTTCATAAGGTCGGCCATCTATATAGGCCATTTTTACCATTGATTTCTTACCATCATTGGCATCCATTCCTTGTTTACTGACTACTGCTTCTCTCATCGTATTCGTTTTAGTTAAAATGGGGTTTTAACTCATCTTCAAAGTATTCCAATGCGTTTCTAACCGGAAGTGGAATCCCGCCACCATGGGCACACAGGGATCCTTCTTCAAGTGTTGTTAACAGATCGGTAAATAGCATTCTATCAATTTTATAATCCGAATTTAAGGCTTTTGTCGCTAATTCCTGCCCTCTTTTCGTCCCTAATCGACAAGGGAAACATTTTCCACAGCTTTCATAGGCCGCAAAATCAAAGAGATGCTCAATGAACTTTAAGATTGGAAAGTCCTTCGGAATGCTGACTACTGAGGCATGGCCAAGTAAGAATCCTTCCTTTGAAAAGGACTCAAAATCGACAGTGAGATCTTCTATTTTTGAAACCGGAACTAACCCTCCTAAAGGCCCTCCTATTTGTAATGCTTTTACCTCCGATTTGAAGCCTCCACCAAGCTCATAAACCACTTCAGATAATGGTGTGCCCATTTCAACTTCGTACATGCCCGGATTATTAAAGAAACTGTCCAGACATACTAATTTCGTTCCTGATGAACGTTCGGTTCCTATAGATTTCCAGGCTTCACCGCCATTTTCAATAATAAAGTGCAATGCAGCCAAGGTTTCAACATTATTAACCACCGTTGGTTTGTTGAACAGTCCCTTTTGAGCTGGATATGGTGGACGAACACGGACCTCCGGGCGCTGGCCTTCAATAGAACTTATGAGCGCTGTTTCTTCCCCGCAAATATAGGAGCCCTGGGCCTGGATGATCTTGAAATCAAAATCAAATCCGCTGCCATTGATATTGTCGCCAATCAATCCTGCTTCCCGCAGCTCATCGATAGCCTTTTGCACGATTTCCACCGATTCGGGATATTCAGCCCTTATATATAAAATACCATATTTAGCATGGGTAACAAAACCCGAAATGAGCATTCCAAATAAGACTGAATGCGGTTGATGCTCTAAAAGATAACGATCGGAATAGGCTCCTGGATCGCCTTCATCGGCATTGCAAATAATAAATTTAATATCGTTTTCAACCTTTCGGCAAAATTCCAGCTTCATCCCCATTGGAAACCCTGCTCCGCCACGTCCCCTGACATTTGATATTTTAATCTCGTTCAGCACAACTTCAGAGTCCTTATTAAGCGCATCTTTGAACGGTTGATAATAGTCCTCGATATTCGTGAACGGCATGGTCAATATGGCCTGTCCCGAAGCCTTTACATTATAATTGTCACGATTTGAATCATTTTCCGAACCAATAATATGTTCTAACTGCCCGAGGGCATCCCCTGAAAAATTCTTTCCGTTATAGTGAAACGCACTATTCTCATGACATCTTCCTAAACAGGTCATGTGTCCAATTTCGGCATCTTCAAAATGACCCTTTAAGGTATCAATAACTTTATTTTGAGTGCCAGCACACAAACAGGCTGTGCCATTGCAGACATATACTTTTTTCCCTTTATTCTCAGCTTTCAGGAAATCATAAAAACTAGCCGTTCCAAAGGTATTGGCACTTCCCACAAGGAAATCTTCGGCCAGTTTGGCCATTGCCTCTTCACTTGGTGCACCGTCTGGTTTGGCAAGTTGCCCTAATTGATCAAAAAGATTTTCTTTTAATCCTTTCCTTCCTAATAATTCACTTAAGTTATCTGACATGTATTTTAGCTCGCCTTGGCGTTATTATTATTTGTTTTGGTTCGATGTTGATTTGAGTAACAGGTAGCCCTTTTATTTCTGCAAAATGCAAATAGTGTAATCCCTAATTCCTTCGCAAAATCAACGGCTAAAGACGAAGGTGCGGAAACCGCAGCCAAAAATGGAATTCTGGCTTTAAAACATTTAATGACGATCTCATACGATATGCGACCACTTACCACCATGACCTGGGCCTGATCCAATTGCGCTCTTAAAATTAGTTTTCCAACAACCTTGTCGACTGCATTATGCCGTCCTATATCTTCCATAGAACATAGCAGTTCACCTTTTAAATTAAAGGCCGCTGCTGCATGGGTCCCCCCTGATTGTTTAAAATCATGTTGCAACTCATTCATCTTTTCAAAAAGCTGATGTATGATCCCAATATCGATCTTTTGATCATCATCAATGGTCTTTCCTATGAAGGCAAGATCACTAAGTTCGGTCTTTCCACAAACGCCACATGATGACACCGATAAAAGGCTTCGGCTATTGGAATAGCCTTCGCCAAGTTTATCTTTTGGTATGCTAAGATCGACTATGGTAACGATCCCTTCATCATTTTCTTTTTTAAGAATGATATCAGGACTGAATTTGACATCATTTATGATCCCTTCCGAATGCAATAAACCACGCACCAAACTGGCATCCTCGCCGGGGGTTCGCATCGAAACGGTAAACGCTTTGTTATTGATGTCTATTTGAAGGGCTTCTTCAATAGTAAGCGCGTCAACAATCTTGCTGACAGCATTCTCATTGAATTTCTTGCCTTCGTACTTACGCGTTGCCATACCTGTATCACTTAATAAACTGTGATATACACAAAGTTAATAGAAAATATCGTAATGATTTTGTTAAAATCCCCTCTTGGTCTTACGAAATTGGGGGATTCAATCAGAATAAACCACTGATATTCCCGTCATTGTCAATATTGATATTTTCTGAGGCCGGGTGTGCCGGTAGGCCGGGCATTCGCATAATATTTCCTGAAATCGGTACCAAAAAACCGGCACCTGCTGCGATTTCTATCTCTCGAATGGTTATTGTAAAACCAGTAGGCCTTCCAAGAAGTTTGTCATTATCGGAAAGCGATTTTTGCGTTTTTGCAATACAAACCGGAAGTCCTTCCAGGCCAAGATTAGCGATCGTTCTTAAATTTCGTTTTGCCAAAGGAGCAAATTCAACGCCGTCAGCACCGTAAACTTTTTTGGCAACAGCGTTAATCTTATCTTCAACACTCATGTCCCAATTATACATTGGTGTGAAGTTGGCATTATTCGATTCAACAACTTCAACAACCTGCTTCGCCAAATCAGTAGTACCTTCACCGCCTTTAGCCCAACCTTCCGCAAGTGCATATCGCACATTGTTTGTTGCTGCAAATTCTTTGATGACCCCAATTTCGGCATCCGAATCTGACACAAATCGATTAACAGCTATAATAGGTTCAATACCAAATTGCTGTACATTCTCAAGGTGTTTTTCGAGATTTGGCAGTCCTTTCTTCAAGGCTTCAACATTCTCTTCTGTTAAATTTTTAAGGTCGGCACCACCATGGTATTTCAATGCTCTTATTGTTGTGGTTAAAACCACTGCTTTAGGCGAAATACCTGCACTCTGACATTTGATATCCAGGAATTTTTCAGCACCGAGGTCAGCTCCAAATCCGGCTTCAGTAACTGTATAGTCTGATAAGGACATCCCCATTCGCGTGGCGATAACTGTATTTGTGCCTTGAGCGATATTTGCAAATGGTCCGCCATGAATGATGGCTGGATTACCTTCTATTGTTTGCACTAAATTTGGGCGAATGGCTTCTTTTAACAAGGCGGCCATGGCACCTTCAACCTTCAAGTCTCGACAATAAACCGGTTCTTTTGTAAATGTATAGCCAACAAAAATATTTCCCAATCGTCTTTTGAGATCTGCCAGATCATCAGATAAACAAAGTATGGCCATGATCTCTGAGGCGGCGGTAATATCGAATCCTGTTTGACGTGGTACGCCATTAGCCGTCCCTCCAAGTCCTACAATGATATCCCGCAGCGCCCTGTCATTCATATCGATAACGCGCTTCCAGGTTACTGTTCTGGCATCGATCCCCAAGGAATTCGTTTTGCTCTGGATGTTATTATCGATCACTGCCGAAAGCAAATTATGAGCCTTTTCAATCGCTGCAAAATCTCCGGTAAAATGCAAGTTGATATCTTCCATAGGAAGTACCTGCGAATAGCCACCACCCGTTGCACCCCCTTTGATCCCAAATACGGGGCCCAATGATGGTTCTCTTAATACAACTGTCGTTTGTTTGCCGATGCGATTCAGCCCTTCGGAAAGTCCGATAGACATTGTGGTCTTTCCCTCACCGGCTGGCGTCGGTGAAATTGCTGTTACAAGAATAAGATGACTGTCTTTGGCTTTATCTAAATCTATTTTTGATAAAGGGATCTTCGCTTTATACTTGCCGAACATGTCAATATCGTCGGCCTCTAAGCCAAGTTTTTTTGCAATTGAAGTAATATGTTGGAGCTCTATCGTTTTGGCAATATCCAGATCGGTCATATAAAGATTGGTTTTTAGTTGAAATGGTGTTTCAAAAATAAAACACGACTAACAAAACTATAAAAATAATTGAGGAATTGATTCTCGTGGAAATAAAAAACTTCCCACTCTTCTTCAATAGAAAAATGGGAAGTAAATTTTTTGAAATTTAAAATATACTTTAAATTAAAAAATAAGTTATTCAGATATCGATTAGGCTTTACCTAAAATTCTAAACATACCAGTTGAACAAACTGGGCATGTTCCTTTCATTGCTGATCTACCATTTTTCATGGTAACCTTATTAGCATTACTTATTTCTCTTTTCGCTTTACATTTTACACAATATCCTTCCATAATAGTAAAAAATTTGTTTTTGATTAAACTGTTTCTATTCAAATGTAAGGTTAATACTTTGGGAATCCAATAAAAAACAGCCTATTTCGTGCTTAAAACAGCTATATTTTGGCTTTTTTTGCTGTTTTGGGCTAAAATTAAGGGCAATTTGAAGAACAAATCGTGTTTTAAGCACAATTTCGAATTGATAAGATCAGTACTAAAATGGCCTGATTATATCTTCTTTAATACAAAAACACACCCAATTTTCTTAACAAAATTGCATGATCTTGATAACTTCAAAACAGCCTTTTTGAATGCTTTATTCTATGAAAAATGCTGCTTTAAGTCCTGCAGAAGGGCGTAATAAATAGGGTTGCAAAATTCGGCTATGCCACCTTCTTTATCTGAATTCCATTCGGAAGACCATTGCACGAAAGCAGTGTCATTCTCTGTAATTGGACGTACCGAAACCTTGCCAATGTAACCATCAATATTGTTGGTGTTAAGTGGTCCAGGGCCTTCATCGATACTATAGGAAAAGTTTCTTTTAGCCTTGTCTACGGTTAATAAGGTTTCATGAAAGGCATCATTGAGAACGCGTTTGGCACCAATTTCATGTCCCGCCTTCTCACCTATTGGATCGACCTTTGTTACGACATTCTTACTCCATGATACATCATGAAAATTCTTCAGGGTATCAAACACTTTATCTGCAGGGGCATTGATCACAATTGAGTTATAGCATCCCATTTTGAATAGTTTTAGAATTAACAGGATAAGTTACGATAAAACAATTAGAACTGCCAGAATTAATATTATCAAATACGCTCCTAATTTCTGATTTTCATATTTTTATTATCCTCCATTTTTTAGTTATCTTTAAATCAATCTCTTGGACTCAAAAAGTTGTGATCTTTCAATAATCAATTAAATTAGAATCCTTTATGAAACGATTTTTTCTAACAACAATCTGCATCCTATTCACTTTGGGGATTTATGCTCAAAGTTTGATCGGTGCATGGGAAACACATTCCGAATCTCCAGATGGCGAGAAACTTAGAAACGTGGTGATCTTTTCTGAAGGCTTTCAGGTATCTACCTGGTACCATGCCAAAACGGGAAAATTTATTTCAACGAATGGCGGGTCATGGGAATTGAATGGAGAAACGGTTACTGAAACTGTTGAGTTCGATACGAAAGATCCCGAACGCGTTGGTAGTTCCATCTCTTTTGATATAAAGATGACAGATTCAAGTTTGACCGCGATTGGACACGATCTCAGCTGGCAGCGCGTCGATTCAGGAACTCCCGGTAAACTTCAAGGAGCATGGCTCATGTCTGGCCGCGTACGCGATGGAAAAACTCAAACACGGGATTTAAACCGGCCCAGAAAAACGATGAAATTATTGTCCGGAACTCGATTTCAATGGATCGCTTATAATACGGAGACCAAACAATTCATGGGTACGGGAGGTGGTACTTATACAACAATTGACGGCAAATATACCGAGAGCATAGAATTCTTCTCCAGGGATGATTCAAAAGCAGGATTGCAATTGGAGTTCGAATATGAGCTCATAGACAGTAAATGGCATCACCAAGGCTTCTCCAGCAAGGGTGATCCGATGCATGAAATTTGGAGTATGAGAGACTGATTCAAAACGAATTATTATCAGTCTTCCAATTTTTTACCTGGCATCTCTTGTCCGTTTTGTAAAAGGGTCACACTTTCAACTTTGCCGTCATCGGTCACCGAGAACAATAACTCTGCCTGAACCACTTTATAATAAAAGCGATGCTTCGCTCTGGGAAACACCGGAAAATTGGATTGGCCTGTTGCCTGAACCATCAATTGTTTTCCTTCACGGGTCACAGTTAAAACGAAATTTGGACTTAAGGCATATCGTCCTAAATAACTGTCCAACGTTTCCGAATCAACAGAAATTTCAGGAAGCAATTCAGAGGTGTCAACCCCTAATGTCTTAAGCATTTTAATGCCGTTATCATTACCTGGATTTATTTCAATTGATTTCTTATAATTAGTTATGGC
>JABDLA010000092.1 GCA_013001965.1 Flavobacteriaceae bacterium
CACTATATACGAATGATTTTAGGCAAGGCGATCTTGGACGTCATATGGCTTCCATTAATTTTATTAAGACATGGGCGGAATTGGACATAGATGTCAACTGGGTTGAAACCTTTAATAAGGTCAATGGTAATAACGCATGGCAGAATCAGCAAAATATGGGAAGGGCTACCTTCAAGAATAGCTGGGATGAGATCTGGGTATATGATAAAAATATGAGTGGTGATTAAGCCATTAAATCAAGTGCAGGGAGAGCTGCACTTTTTTTATTTCAATTGTTCTGTAAATTGCCGCATGTGGTCTTCGGAATTTAAGGCAAGTTCAGTGAAATGGAATAAAGACATGCAACGATCAAGGTTCTGGTCTTGATAAGACACTTTATAATACGAGTTTCCTTGTAAATGATCGGTCAGCATACGAAGGCCGTGCAAGAAGGGCATGAGTGCAGCCGATAATGGGAGGAATTCGATTTCTTCTTTGAATAATTTTAAGCCTGAAGATTTCAATCCGCCGATAAAGGCTTCAAACATATTCAAATCAAACTTAATCTTTGACAGGTCCTTTTCGTCTTCTGATGCTGGATTTACGATTGTTCGAACGGCATCTCCAAAATCGTAATGAAAATATCCCGGCATTATGGTGTCAAGATCGATAAGACATAAGGCCTTATGATCCCTATCAAACAAAATATTATTGAGCTTGGTGTCATTATGACAAATGCGTTCAGGAAGATCAACGTTTTGAAAACTCTCAAACTCCGGAATCAAGCCTGTGGCAATTTCAATTAATGCCTGGGCATTTGGATTTGTATTTTCATTGGTATTCAAAGCTGCTTCAAATTGAGCCACTCTGCTCGTTAAATCATGAAAATCAGCTAACGGAATCTTATAGTCATGTATGTCCTCAGTATCCAATAGTTTATGAAACATTCCAATGATCCGGCCAGCCTCGAACGCTATGGTCTCATTAGCGGAAATGCTATAAACCCGGCTGTCCGCTACATAGTTCATGAGACGGAATACATCATCATTTAAATGAAATAAGGTTGACCCATCATTCGTTCTAAGAAACTCAACAGCATTATAAGATTCACTGTGCAACTTTTTAATGGCTAAATCGATATTGAATTGAACGTCTTCAGGAGAGGAAAAGATCCCGGTATTAAGACGCTGTAAAATATACCTTGGACGTGACCCAAGGCTGATCCTATAAGTGTCATTGATATAGCCATGTGAAATGGTTGCAAAAGACACATCAATAGAATGAATATTGAATTGCTTCAGAATTTCTATGACACGGTCTGTCGTCATTTCATTTTAATTCCAGATCGGACTTGGATATTGGCCTTGAGCAGTTAATCGGGAGAGCGTTTTTACAGCTTTCAGCTTATCATCGGCATAGGTAACACCAAACCAGGAACTGTTTGAATCGAGAACCTCTATATCGATCAAACCGTTTGACATCATTTCCTGGGCGACGAAGGGAATATAGATCTCGTTCTTTTCCAAATTTTCCGGATTGTTCAGAAAGTTTTTAAAGTAACCCTCAATAAAATCGAAAATGTTTTTGTTACAGATCCAGAAATTCATGGAGACCAGGGTATTTCGGTCTAAGATCCGACCGGAATCTTCATCGATGATAACCCCGTCACAATCATGGATCTTAATAAGTTCTTCAATGGTGATCAATTTGCCATTATTCGCCGAACATACGCCTCTTGAAACCGTACCATGCTCTGATAAGGTATCTTTCAAATTGTAGCCAACAAGAGCATAGGTATTCTCGTTGGTATTTTCCCTAACGAAATTTGCAGCACTCTCAAAGGCCGGTTTGCCGTAATAGTCATCGGCATTGATGATTGCGAAATCGTTTCCAATGACATGCCTGGCTGTCCAAACGGCATGTGCTGTTCCCCAGGGCTTTTCACGTTTTGAATCGAGGGAAATACCTTCAGGCAGATCGGATATCTTTTGAACCAAAACATCAAGTTTTATATGCTTCGGAAGACGCTGAGATAAATAAGATTCTAAAAACTCTTTATTGGCAGCTTTAGTGATGACCACAATATGATCAAACCCGCAGGCAATAGCATCATAAATACTGAATTCCATAAGAAATTCGCCTTTAGGCCCAAGGTCATCAAATTGTTTCAGTTTTCCATAGCGGCTCCCGCTTCCCGCGGCCATTAATAATAAGGTCATAAATTGGAATTATTTGACACAAAAATAGAACTTTGAAGTGAATTTGATTCAATATGCGAATAAAAAGGAAATTTATTTTTCTTATATTTATTAAAATCAAATTATAAAAATCAAGCATGAGCCAAGGTGTAATTATATTAATAGTGATGGTTGTCTTTTTTGCGGGCATGGCTGTTTTTGCATGGAAATTTGCCTATATCAAGGAAAAAAGAGAGGCACGTCGACGTTTAAAACGGATCAAGGCAAGACAGGCCAAGTATAAAGAGATTAAAGAAAAACACCAAAGCGTTCGCGAACTTATCGACGAAAAATACAGGTTGGCCAATGAACGAAGTCAGCAGATCAAGGAGGAATTACGACAACTGGAAGAATGGAAAAGCCGACATCAGAACCACTTCCAGTAATTAAACCCTATTATATACATCTTGAAAAGGTACTCTGAAACGAGGACCATATATGCCTTTATCATCTCGGATTCCACAACCCAATACCATATTTATTTCCGCACCATAGGGGAGTTTCAAAATATTTTTTATTCGTAGGGTATCACTGCCTTCCATAGGACAGGTATCATAACCAATAGCGGCCATACTGATCATAAAATTTTGTGCTGCAAGAGCAGCGCTTTTATGAGCGACGATGCGCATATCGCTTAATCGCACTTGCCTGTAAATTGGTCTGAATATGCCCACCAGTTGAAAAATCAGGAACTTCAAAAATCCTAGTATTCCTAAGACATCAAAATAGGTGAACGGCATGATCTTTTTATAATAATTCAAGGCCATTTTTTTACGTTTTAAAAAGCGCTCACCCAGATCAGGTTTGTCAAAAGCTTTATTGAGAAAATCAATATTCGCTTTAACCCGTTTTCTCCAAAGGTCTTTCCTGGCAACCACTACGACGAGTTGTTGAGCTGTTTTAGCGGCATTTTGATCAAAACAGGCTTTACTGATCTTATTCTGGACCTCTTTATCGGTAATATGATAAAACTCCCAAAGTTGGAGATTACTGCTAGTGGCTGCAAGCGTGGCATTTTTTAAACTTTGTTTTACTTTGTCCGAATCGATGGGAGCGTCCTTATAAACTCTTACGGATCGGCGATAGGCAATGGCTTCTGATACTGTTTTTTCCATGGGCTTAAATTAATCTTTTATTTCTGATTGGGATGATTGAAAAACATTAAGATTGTATCAATCTTGGAGGAACATGCTAATTACAAACCTGAATAAGGAGCTATGAATAATACATGCTGTTGGCGGTGTCTTTTAATAAAAAACTCCCCAATAAATGAGGAGTTTTTATAAGTGTTAAATAACTAAAAAGCTCTTACAGCACGTATGTGGGTTGGGTTGGCCTTAGTATTGGCGGTCTGATGACCATGGGTGAAATCCTGTTCCCACGCGGTACTATTACTATTCTCCGAAGAACTCCAATAGTAATAATTAATTAAATTAGCACCTCCGTTAGCTGTAGCCGTGCTATTAATGATAGCTTCGTTAATATACATTTCATTCAACGCATCCTTACTTGGTAAAAACCAATCCGTAAAGCCTCCTCCATTATAAGCGTGCGCTAATCCGGCTGCATAATTTGTTTCAGTTGCCCCTTGTACATTTATTATGGCATCTGTATTGCTCGCTCCCGCTCCTATTTCCGTTCCTATTGAACCTACGCCAATGAACGAACCATTGTACCATCGGATGATACCTTGATCTTCTATGGCACAAACCAGTCCATGATTGTTGTCATTAGGATCTATCCAAAACACCACTCCACCATCTCTAAAATCACCTATTTCGATGCAGCCCTCATCAATATCACCATTGCAATTATCGTCCACACCATTACCGCATATTTCAGCAGCACCGGGGTTAATCGTTGGATCGGTATCATCGCAATCACCACCTGGTACGCATTCGTTTAATTGGTCTACATAACCGTCCTCATCATCATCTACGAGCAGCACGTCACCATGATTAAGATGACCCGCTAATGCATTCTCATTAATATTAATAACTTTCCAAATCATGTCTGATATATCAAAGTGGCATACGGCGACTTTTGATGGGGCTTTTACTAAAATCTGGATTTCATTAATGTCCAGGCCTTCATTAATTGATTCTTTTTCACAACTGCTTAACATAAATAAGAGAGTACCTGCGAGTGTCAAACAGCAGAATTTAATTCGATTGAATTTCATTTGGTTCGGTTTTAATTAATAAATACGATTTTCTATTAATCAATAGTTATTCATAACCAATAAGATAAAGAAAAGAGAGAAAAGAGAGATAAGGTAGAGTATTGAGACTTTTGTATCAATTAAAGATAATGTTTATTTGACGATTAAGCAATTAATATGACTGATAAACAAAAGTTAGTCCTGTCAACAATTACAATCGATTAGACACCTATTATTATAGATTTTTATTGATTAATCAAGTTTTTCAACTCAGTTAACTGATTTAAACTGAAATAATTTAATATTCGTTATTCAATTAAATCAAAAAGCCCTACTTCGCTCATCATAAGTTCCGAGCATCGTAGGGCGTAGGTGGAGCCGGAGAGGTTGGCTATCGCCTTGCTCTCCCTACACATGTTGCAAATGCAACTTTTTGTCTTTTCAAGACAATCGCCTTAAAACAAAAAAATCTGATCAAGCGAGCTTGTCAGATTTTTTATATTTTAATTCGCACAAAAGTTGCGCTTGATCGTGGAGCCGGAGAGAATCGAACTCTCGTCCAAACAAGCCACTAAAAGGTTTTCTACACGCTTAGTTCTTATTTAATTTTCGATCATGAGCTCACTAAGAACTGCATACTCATAACTTAGTTTCTTTAGTTTCAAAAATGTATCGAAACATTACATTTTCTAGGTTTACATTTACGATGCCTCGAACAGAACGCCGTTAACCAGGGCTTTCAAGAGACATAAAGCTTTCCTACCTGGTAGGAACGAAGCTAATCTTACTATAATTCAGATTATGCAGCTAAAGCGTAGTTATTCTCGCCGTTTAAAGTTTGATCTAGCTTTTTACGTGGGTCTATATCATTACACGACGTGCTTACAAATCAGTTCAACTCGCTGTCAAAACCAGTCGACCCCATTTTTTTTCAAAGAACTATCAAAAAAGATAGAATGCAAAGTTATCAAAATCTTTGCAAATTGCCTTTAATCCGCTTATTTTCGTGCAAATTTTATACCAATTTATAGATTGAAGTTTGCCTTAATAAAAGAGCGTAAAAATCCGCCTGATCGACGTGTAGTTCTGTCACCAGAAGCCTGTCAGAAGGTCATGGAAATGTATCCTGATGCTGATATCGTTGTGGAATCTTCTGATATTCGGATATTTAGTGATGATGCTTATAGGAAAGCAGGTGTGGAGGTGCAAGCAGATGTTTCAGATGCAGATGTATTGCTTGGTGTAAAAGAAGTCCCCCTTGAAGCATTGATTCCGAATAAAACATATTTTTTCTTTAGCCATACCATTAAAAAGCAACCCTATAATCGGGATCTATTAAGAACTATTCTCGAAAAGAACATCGTACTCTATGATCATGAAACCATTGTTAATCAAGACGGGTACCGACTCATTGGATTTGGCCGATATGCCGGTTTAGTTGGTGCTTATAACGGATTTCGAGCACTTGGTTTAAGAGATGGCCTGTTTGAATTGCCTAAAGTAGAAACACTAACTGATCTTGATGCCCTGAAGGACGAACTTGAGAAAATTAAGATACCAAAGATCAAAATATTACTTTCGGGAACAGGTAAAGTCGCCAAAGGTGCCAAAGAAATCCTGGATCATTTAAAGATTAAAGAGGTTAATGACGCCCTGTATTTAACTTCTAAATTTAATGAACCCGTCTATTGTTTGGTTGATGTTACGGAATACAATAAACGCAAAGACGGACAGGTTGGAAACAAGTGGGAATTTTATGAAGATCCATCCGGATATGAAAGTAATTTCATGCCGTATGCCAAGGAAACCGATTTTTTTATAGCCGGACATTTCTACGGCAGTGGAGCACCATATTTATTTACACGTGAAGATGCGAAACATCCCGATTTTAATATTAATCTCGTTGCCGATATCAGCTGTGATATAGACGGTCCTGTAGCGTCAACCATCAGGCCTTCCACCATTGCCGATCCTTTTTATGGATATGATGCTCAATCCGAAACAGAAGTCGCCTTTAATGCCAAGAATGCCATAACCGTTATGGCTGTGGACAATTTGCCTTGTGAATTACCCGATAACGCCAGTCGTGGCTTTGGATATATGTTCCTTGAGCATGTCATTCCCGCTTTTTTTAATGGTGACCAGGAGGGTGTGTTGGAACGTGCTAAGATTACTGAAAACGGTCAATTAACTGCTCGATTCTCTTATTTGCAGGATTATGTCGATGGTAAAGGCTAGTTAAACTATATCAGCAACAAAAAAGATTGCGTTCTTATTCAGATCATAAAATCCAAATTCATTGGTGTTCCAGGGTGTTTGCATGCGTAGCTTGTCCTTGGTCACAGTGCCGCGCTCTAATAGTTCCTCAAATATGGGATGAATATCATCAACGAATATTTTCATGACTGAGCCTCCCCTCAAGGGATCTTCATCGGTATCGGCATGCCACTGTAAATGCACCCACTGATCATCGCGATTAAGAACGGCATAATCTTCCTGTCCCATATAATAGTTAAATCCCAATTGGTCATGATACCATTTTATATCGCGCTTAAGATTGGAAGTTGGCAATACAGGAGTAATATGCCTGAATTTGGAAGTCATTCTTCAAATGTAAACTATTTATAAAGAAACAAAAAAGCCTGACAACGCATTGACAGGCTTTAAGTAATAAAAAATAAATCGCAATTATTGAATAAGTTTTACATCAATTGCGTTCATACCTTTTTTACCCTCCGTTAATTCAAATTCAACAGCATCTCCTTCTTTAATTTCATCGATTAATCCTGAAATGTGAACGAAATACTCTGTTTCTGAATCGTCTTCTTTGATGAATCCATAACCTTTGGAACCATTGAAGAACTTTACTGTACCGTTTTTCACTTTAATATGTTTTACTCAAAGGTAACATTAATTGAGTGGATTTTTAAGTTTTTAAGCAAATTTTATTTGATGGATTTGGCCTTTAAACCTTTGGTTTTATGAAGATTAGTCAGAATATTTTTTAACAATCTCTGAAACATCCGAAAATTTTCCCGGTCTATTTGGTCGTTTATAGTCCTACTTGGAATTTAAAACCTGGGCATTTGGCTATATTGTTCTAATTTGCTTAGCCTCAAATTATTAACTAACTTGGATGAGCCAAGTGACAGAACCGCTTTTAAATTAATAATATTATGAAATCACTTAAGTAATTTCTGACTTTTAATAAATTCATGATGCCGGACGTTTTATATATTCTCTTTTGGGCTGGCATAGAAGGCGTTCTTTACGGTAGTTGGTGGTTATACACTAATGATAATTTGGCATGGTTAATCTTGGGATATTGGAATGCTTTTAACCCGATTGGTTTTTGAGAGTTTTATTCTGAGGTATCAATCCTTTAAAAACTTGAAAGATATAAAAGACAAATATTATGAGGCGAATTAGAGTTCATATCATTATAATTGCAAGCATTAGCGTATTATTCAGTTTTTCTCAGGTTTTGGCTCAAGACAACAACACACTTCATGTACAAGTTAATGGTGCAAAACCGGATCAGGGACAGATCATCTTGTCGGTGTTTAATTCTAAAAACACCTATATGAAAAAATCATATTTGGGAAAAACTGAAACTGTTGATGCCAAGGGTCGGGCTTCCTTTGAATTTAATGAATTACCTTCAGGAATTTATGCCATAAGTGCTTTTTATGACGAAGACAGCGATGGTGAACTTAAAACGGGCTTTATGGGCATTCCGACAGAAAAGGTAGCATTTTCAAACAATGCTAAAGGGATTTTTGGTCCGCCCTCATTTAACAAAACTTCTTTTGATGTTAATTCTGACAAAACGATTACAATTAATTTAGTGAATGCCAAAAACTGATTTTAAACTAGTCTTTATCTTTCAACCTTTCATCGATTCGCCTCATGATTTCTACGGCATTGATTTTATATTGCCTAATGGCATTAAGGTGATTGCCAGCAGCTAATATGGAGTGTGAGGCCACGCGTTTCCTATAATCTTCACTTTCAACAAAATATTTTACGAGATCTTCATTAAATCTACCTTGCGACAGATCTACAAACCAAGGGAATTTTTCAAAATCGGTGAAATTTCTCATTACAACATGCTCCATACGATCGTTACTTTTTTCAATGACAGGAATAAACACCGAATAAAACTTGGTGATATCTGTGATGAGACTGTCTTTTTCTGAGCTTTGATCATCAACAAGGTTCTTCAAAAGATCAAATCCTTTTTTCTGAACATTAAAAGCCTGATAAATGGTCACTAAACTGGCGCATTCCGGACATTCTTTATAATTATCCATGGTGATCTCCCGATTGATTATTTTCAAGCTATTTTCCTGATTAGCTTCATAAAACTTAATAAGGTTAGCCGCGAATAGCGTATCAGTCTCCAAATCTGAAGAAATTGTTCTTAGCGTATTGTCTATGTTTCGTTTTAATTTTCGATTTTCATTCCAATTGTTAACCTGAAGCGCCAACAATATCCCGATCATCACTAACAGAATTTCTCCTAAGGCGTAGAGGAGATATGAGGTCGTTTTTTTCTTTAATAACATAGATTCCCGTATTTTTCTAAAGATCTTCATGATTTGAATGCTCTTCTTTTTGTTCCTTTTTCATTTGAATAAAGCGGGTTACCAAGCGTACTCCCAGTCTTGCAAAGAGAATGATGGCAATTATCATTACTATATCAAATCCGTTCATAAGTTTCTGTTAAAGTTGAAAATTGAAGACAATAACGGTACATAAAATCACAAGCAGACATCTCGGCCATAATTCTAATTTAACATCCATTTGCCTTGATTGCATATTCATAAGAATTGAGCTTGATTAGCCCTTGCAGTATTTGATCGCAAGCTAATTGGTTCTTGAATGGAGCCATCGTTTGATGAGGCATTTGTTTTGACCTGGTAAACTAAAAAAGCAATAGCGGCTATCAGGATAATACCAAAAAATTTATTGGAATTGATAATTTCACCACGATCCATCTGATATGCCGTCATAATAGCGGTGATGAGCCCTATGAACCAACCAACAACACCATATCCAAGTACAATGGCACCTCCAGCCATCATTTGATTTTCACCGGCTCCTGTCCATTTTGCAATAAACATTCCAATGATAAACCCTAATAGACTCATTACAAAATACAGTAAAAAGCTATAGGGTTTGAATATGTGTTTCATAATGTGGAATTTTGACAAAGACTTAGGAGACAGTTATAAATATAAGAATTTATAAGTTTCGTTCTGTCCTAAATCCTGCCAATTCCCGCAAAAATAAAATCAGAAATTTGCTTTTCGATCTCGATGGGATTCAACTTTGTCACCCGGTCGGTGTATTTAGAATAAAGCCATCTAAGTGAAGCTAATACCGAATAAGTTGCAATCTCAATATCCATTTTTCTGAATTGTTTTCTTTTTATCCCTTCCGTGATGATCGAACTGACTTTATTCTCATAATCCATTCTTCGCTTTAGAAAGTCTTTAAGTTTATTACCATTTAAATGACGCCAATCATTCATCAATAAAGCGACTTCATATGGTTTACTGGCTGTGAGTTGAATATTCGCCGAAATCAGGCTTCTCAATTTTTCCTCGGGTGAATAGGTTGATGCCATGATATTGTCTATAGACAAATGAAATTCATCCGATATATCATCCAGAAAAGATTCGAGCAAAGATTGTTTTGAATCGATATAGTTATAAACATTGGCCACCTCAAAATTTAAGTTGCTGGCAATATCACGCATGGTTGTTGCCTTAAACCCCTTTTCATGGATTAGTTTTAAGGTCGTAGCCAAAAAAATTTCCTTTTTAGTTTTTTCTTTCAATTTGTGCTAATAATCAATTTAATACGCGTATTCATTAAGTTACAAAAAATGCTTTTAACTAAACACTCTTTTATACTTATATGAACGACTATTCACAAATCATACCGAAAATTTTCTAATGCTAAAATATATGTACATTTATACAATTAATTTTCAATCTATCTCAAATGAAAAGACCTTTAGTTTACCCCTTAGATCGTGATTCAAATAAGGAGGCCCAGGAGATGGCCGATTTTTATGAAGAAACCTTAGGATTTACACCGAACAGTTTGTTTACGATGATGCATCGACCACGTATCGCCAAAGCATTTCTTGAAATGAATCAGTCTGTTATGGAAAACAAGGGGCGTGTTACAAGCTCTCTAAAACGCTTACTGGCCTATTTATCCAGTATGACCACAGGTTGCCGATATTGTGAAGCCCATGCCATCCGTGCTGCCGAACGCTACGGATCGGAGGAGGATAAAATGCGCAATATTTGGGACTATAAGACTTATCCCGCTTTTACCGAAGCCGAACGCGCTGTTTTCGATTTGGCTATTGCAGCTTCTTCAGTTCCTAATGCCGTGACCGATGAAATTGCCGATAATATGCGTAAGCATTGGGACGATGGTGAAATTGTCGAAATCCTTGGCGTCATTGCTTTATTTGGTTATCTCAATCGTTGGAATGACAGCATGGGAACACAACTGGAAGAACCCGCAGCCGAGGATGGGAAAAAATATCTAGAGAAGAAGGGTTGGTCTAGGGGCAAACATCAATACAAATAGTATTTAGCGAGTCAGATTAAATCACATATTGACGAAGGTCCAACCTGCAAGTTCGTTGCCTCTTAGATCAATTTCGGTTTCATTCAGTAAAATTCCATGTTCCAAATAGGCTTTTAAATTCGTGAGCCAGAAGGTCCAGCCGTTACTACAGCCTACATGTATTCGCAATATACTTTCCTCATCTTCAGGAATATTGAATTGTTTGAGACATACAATGACTACCCCGTTTTTTTCTTCAAAGGAGACTGAAACAATAGAATTGTCGAACGAAAATTCTAAATAATCCATTCCGTTGGCTTTAAGGATTTCTCCTTTACCAACGCCGTCCCAATTGTGCCAATGCCAGGAATATGTATCTCCTACTTGAACAAAATCTTCAGGCGTACGTTCATGACCCTGAGGGTCAATAAATTTGGCATTTTCAAGGAACCAGGTTGTGATCCCTTTCTGGGTAGCCCATAGTTTATACAATTCCGCTTTGGTCGAATGGATATAGATCTTTTTTTCAAAATGGTCGAATGCTAATTTTTCCATGGA
>JABDLA010000096.1 GCA_013001965.1 Flavobacteriaceae bacterium
CACTATCAGAGAAAGTGGCTTCAAGACCGGTTGAGCAGTTATCCGCTTCATCGGTTACATCACCTGTAAGGCCAAGATCGGATTCATCCTGATCACATTCGATTGTTATATCTGCTGGCACAGTAAAGACCGGAGCAGTTGTATCAACTACCGAGATCGTTTGATCTGCAGTGGTTGAATTACCGCAATCGTCTGTTAATGTCCATGTACGTGTAATTACAAATTCATTCGGACAAGAACCACTAGTAATACTATCGGTGAAAGAAGCTTCAAGTCCGTTAGAACAGTTGTCTCCTTCGTCAACGACATCACCTGTAAGATTTAGATCATTTGGATCCTGATCACATTCAATAGTCAAATCGGCAGGTACAGTAAATGTAGGATCTGTAGTATCTTCAATAGTTAATATCGCACTTAATGTAACTTCATTGCCGCAATCATCTGTAACTGTATAAGTCACTGCAATTGTTCCGCCAAGTCCACAAGTAGAAACAAGGTTTCCAAAATCATAGTCAGAAGTCACCTGAGCGATGAGATCAACATCACAAAGATCAACACCGCAAGCTTCAAGAGCAGCAATATTATCTGCATTCCATTGATCTGCTAAAGTTTCATTATTGGCACCGTCACATTCGATGGTTTCATCGGTTACAGTACAATTAGATAAATCAGGTACTGTTGTATCTTCTAAAGTTAGGGTTGCTACATATTCAGTTTCATTCCCATTATCGTCAGTGACAGTATAGGTTACAGTAATTGTTCCACCTTGTCCACATGTTGATACCAGGTTTACAAAACTATAATCTGAAGTCACCTGACCACTGAAGTCTGAATCACAATCATCGGTTGCACAAGCTTCAAGGGCAGCGATATTATCGGCATTCCACTGATCGGCTACGGCTTCGTTATTATCGCCATCACATTCAATAGTTGCATCTAAAACTGCACAGTCAGTTAAGTCTGGACCTTCATCATCAAGTATTGTCAAATAAACAGTTGCTTTATCACAGGCTTGCGGAATTCCATCGTCACAAACAGTATATACGAAGCTGTCGGTTCCTACGAATCCTGCATTTGGTGTATAGACAAATGAACCATCGGCATTTAGGACCAATGTTCCGTTTTGAACATTTACAAATGGAATAGTATTCAAGATTTGATTATCACCTTCCGGGTCAAAATCATTGTCTAATACATTTCCTGAAATGGCAACACAAGTCTTAACGAAATAGGCATCATCATTAGCCACTGTTGTATTTTGGATATTTTTCACAACAGTGATCACAACAATAGCTGTATCACAAAGTGCCGGATTACCGTTATCACAAATTGTATACATAAATGTATCATCACCAACAAATCCAAGAGGCGGTGTATATGTAAATACTCCGGTCACAGGATCAATGGTGACATTTACACCTTCGGTAGTAGTTACTGAAGTTGTTGTCACAGTAATTGGATCACCATCCGGATCAAAATCGTTAACAAGTACATTTCCGGTCAAAGGCGTATCGACTTCGGTTCTACCGGTATCGGCATTAGCTATTGGTGCCTCATTTTCAGGCAAGCCATCGGCAATAACCTCAATATAAACGGTCGCGGTATCGCAGGCCAGAGGATTACCATCATCACAGATGGTATACTCAAAACTGTCCTCACCGATATAATCGGTTGGTGGATTGTAAATATAAGCCCCTGTATTATAATCTATAGTCACTAAAACACCCTGAACAGTTGTTACTGATGTTGTAGAAACGGTTTGTGTATCGCCTTCAATATCAAAATCATTTATCAATACATTACCTGCAACAGGCAGATTAACAAAAGTGTTATTGATATCGGTTACGGCATAGGTCGTATTAGCAATTCCCCCAATGGTAATATATACGGTTGCTTTATCACAGGCGACAGGAGTTCCGTCGTCACATACTGTATAGATAAAGCTATCGGTTCCTGTAAATCCTGGGTCCGGGGTATAAATGAATGTACCATCGGCATTAAGTACAAGCGTTCCGTTATTAACGCCATCAAATGGTGTTGTATTCACAATTTGATTATCGCCTTCAGGATCACTGTCATTATCCAGAACATTTCCTGCAACAGCAGTGTCTGGTGTTGTATTATAGGCATCGTCATTGGCGACGGTTGAATTTCCATCGTTTTTAATTACTGTGATCACAACAATAGCTGTGTCGCATAAAGCTGGATTTCCATCATCACAAATGGTGTATTCAAAACTATCTTCACCGATAAAGCCAGTAGGAGGATTATAAGTGAATTCTCCTGTATTTGGATCGATCGTTACTGTTACGCCTTCGGTAGTGGTTACGGAAGTAGTAGTAACTATAATCGGATCGTTATCCGGATCGAAATCGTTGACCAGTACATTGCCGTCCACCGGTGTATTTTCTTCCGTTTGTGCCGTATCGGCATTGGCAACCGGAGGTTCATTATCGGGTGAACCGGATGATAGGACCTCAATGTAAACCATCGCTGAATCACAAGCCTGAGGATTACCATCATCACAAATACTGTACTCAAAACTGTCTTCACCAATATAATCAAGTGGTGGATTATAAGTATAAACTCCTGTATTTGGGTCAATATTGACCGTCACACCCAGAGCAGTTGTTACTGATGTTGTCGTTACTGTTTGCGTATCGCCTTCAAGATCATAATCGTTGGTCAATACATTCCCTGAAACGGGAACATTAACATAAGTGTTATTGATATCGGTGACTGCATAGGTACAGTTGAAAAGAATAAACCCATCAATTGATGCTGTACATCCGTTAGCATCTAAGACGATCACCGTATAATTCCCTGCATCTAAATTTCCAAATACATTACTTGATTGATAGGAGTTTCCTCCATCGATAGAATATAAATATGGAGGCGTGCCACCGTCAGCTTGAACCGTTATGGTTCCAAAGCCATCGCAGATAATGTTTTCTTTTGAGACAAATGAAATCGAAAGTTCTAGAGTAGGTTCCGTAATAGTACCCTGAATGGATGAAATACATCCGTTGGCATCTTTCGCATAGATTGTATAATCACCTGCAGCTAAATCATCAAAGGTGCCAGATGTATTGCTGTAATCGATATTATCTAGGCTATAACCATATGGTGAATCCCCACCTGAAGCAACGACAGTTATAGATCCGTCATGACCACCATTACAGGAAACATCAATATGATTTTCAATAAGTTCTGTTATTTCGACA
The DNA here is from genome assembly GCA_013001965.1 of Flavobacteriaceae bacterium. Classification (GTDB taxonomy): domain Bacteria; phylum Bacteroidota; class Bacteroidia; order Flavobacteriales; family Flavobacteriaceae; genus JABDLA01. Next base: position 3,225 of record JABDLA010000096.1, read on the forward strand.
TATATAACTGTTACATCAAATTCACAGGTTAGTTGAATAGGGTCTCCACTTATAGGTGTATAGGTGGCGGTATAAATGACCGTAGTATCACCTGGGAGAAATAAATCGCCCGGATTATGTGTTGAAGTAACCACAAAATTGATTCCTCCAGCACAAGCTACATCCAATAAGGTTGCATTATAATACATGCGATCAATTTCAATATGATCGTTTGCACCCAAATTGGTTCCATTATCATCAAAAATAAATTTCAATTTATAGGCACCATTCGGAACCGTATTTGGAATTGTAATTGTTCGGACCCCATCAGATGAAATACCAAATACCGTTTCTGAAAAAACAACAGTTGTTTCGTCATGAACTTCTAAGGTCCAATCAAAAGTTCCAGTCGGCACAAGGAATTCTAAATTTATCGGTGTTCCATCACTGTTATCAAAGTATTGTAAGGGAGCAGTAAAATTAACATCAGTTCCAGAAGATTGAAAAAGTCTGAGATTATCACTGCCAATTCTCTGAACTCTATTGTATTCCCAACATTCATTGGCTACTTCAGGGAGATCAAATTCCATAAAAAAGGAATAATCATCCCCTGCAATTGAGGTACAGCATTCATATGCAAATCCTGGTGGTGTCCAAAATACATTGGCTCCTAATTCAGATTCAGCACAAACGGGGTCAATCTCCGGCGGGCAGTCATAAACATGAATTTCACAGGCCTGTAATTCAGGTTCGGTTATCGTTATTTCTATGGGTGAAATATCTGGATTACAATTATTTGCATCCGTAACAACTAATGAATAGGTTCCGGCTGAGATATCAGTAATATCTTCAGTAGTTGCCGAATATGAATTTGGCCCTGTCCAGGAAAACGTATAAGGTGGTACACCTCCATTAACAGTGACGTTAATATCTCCGGTATTTTCACCATAACATAATACATTGTTTTGAGTATAGGTAACAACTAAATTATCGGGTTCTGATACGACTATATTATTTAGATTTTCACTACAGCCTTCATCATCGGTTACCGTCACCGAATAAACTCCGGCAATAAGACCGGTTAAATCTTCATTGGTTGAGCCGTTATTCCAGGAATAGGTATAAGGCGGAACGCCACCTTCAACTGTAATATCGATGCTTCCCGTTGCATCCGACGCACAAAGTACATCCACAACAGTACTTGTTATGCTCAGGTTATTAGGAATTTCTATTGAAATTTCCTCAATAAGGTCAGGTAATTGACAGCCTGAATTGTATGAACTTGTATAAGTTAATCTAGCTAAAAAGCTTCCTGCAAAATCGAGGCCTCCCGTATAATCATAAAGACCATCTAATGAAGTGGATGTTCCAACAGGAGTTCCGTTTAAAAAGAATTCCCATAAGAAATTTTCGGCTACAGATGCGCAGTCACCCGGATCAAAATTACTTGAATATTCAACGGATTCGGTACATGCAACCCATTCAATATCAGGTTCGATTGTTGGACAGGGGACGCATATATCTTCTTTTTCAAATTCAGTTTGTTGTTCAGTACACATCGAATCTATGTATAGAATCTCACTGTCTTGCGTTTGTTGTATGCCGCAAGTGCCTTCATTTGCAATAACCGAATAGGTCAATGTAATTGTTTCATTAAATACATCTTCAACATACCATGCGATCTTACTCGCATTATGAGTTGCTGTTCCTTTAGTGGGATCAATGGATCCGGGCACAAATGAAAAACCGGTTCCAATATAACTGGTAACAAGCGCTTCATCCGGCAGCTGGGTTGCTGCTGGAACAAGTTGACCTAAAATTTGATCATATATGGCTGTAAGGTCGGCATTGACCTCAGTCGAGTAGGCTCCTGAATTTTGAATGGCATCCAAAGTATTTAAGGCAATAGTTTCCTCTAAACCACTAATGGCACCTATCAGTCCAATGGTAAATATACTTTGATCGTAAATTGTACCCCCAATATCTGTTGTTTGAGCAGCGATTCCGGCCGCTATGGCCTCAGTTTGACAAGGCGTATCCGGTATGGTCCCACTACAGATTGGCGTACTGTTACCGTCGTTATATCGTGTCGCTACACCATCTGATAATAAGATCATACTTCGTGATGTGGCACAATCAAATGTAGCTTTTGAAGTCATTTCCTGATCAGCTACTTCCAAAGCGTCTTCAATATTGGTATATCCTCCGGTAACAATGTTGTTTATCGCTTGAATGATCATTCCCTGATTGGCACTGTCGGACAAACTGACGTCCAGGGTTGCCGTATTGCCATAACTAACAATACCAACACGGTTTAAACCGGTTGGGTTATTTGCAGGTTGGAAAAAGTTTTGAACAAATTCAATAGCGGCATCCTTTGCATAATCGATGGGTTCAGGCGTTGGACCGTCATCCATACTACCAGATCTGTCAATGATCAGAATGACCTCCTGAGGACGTTCGGGTGGATTACCCGTTACCTCTACGGTAATATCATACTGGGCGCAGTTATCGGGATTTTGCACGGAGTATTTATCTAATATAATTTCCTGCCCAAATAGTGTATTAACAGAAAAAAGCAAGGACAACACAATCAAGAATTTGGTTGCTCCTAACTTGTTTAATTTCGGAAATTTGAATTGATTTTTCATTGCTTTACTTTTTAAGTCCAGATTAAGTTTCATTTGAATCTTAACCTTCGGAAGGATTTGGTACATAAACGCTTAAAATTGTTTTTAGGGAATCAGAACCACATTGTTCAGATGCGGCTTTAACTTCAATGCAACTCCATGTTTTAAAAGGAGTTCCGTCTGGAACGCGAACGTTCACATTAAATTTAAGCGATTCACCACTGCCAAGTATAACAGTGTTGCTCTCTGTCATGAAAGTGTCGTTCGCTAGAACCAACACATCTAAATTCACATTTTGGCTAGCCGCTTTGTTTAAATCGGAAGCCTTATTGCTACATGATGTTGAAAGATTTTTTACAGACAAATTATAGGTCTTAGTGCTTTCGGAATTATTTTCTAAAACCAGAGCAAAACTAGTTCCATCCTGATCTGCCGATTTGAACGATCGGTTTTTCTCAACAGAAAGTTCGCTATTGCAATTCCGTTGCAGGTCTGCGGTCTCTATACCGGAAAAATTCATTATCCCAGTAAAGCAAGTTGTAATTAAAATAAATAGAGTTTTCATAATCATTTTCAACTTTAAAAATCTTGATTAATAGCTTAAATTATATGTTTGTAATCTTAATAATTCTAAATCAATGTATTGCTCCAGACAATAGCCTCAAACAACATTTAAAAATAAATAGGGTTATTTATGTCATAATTCGGCAGTTGTATTTGCCGGGGTGTCATGACCATACACCGAGAAGTCGTTAAAAAATAATTGCATCCCAAATGTAATTTTTGCTTCATAACCTTATTTCGATTCATAATAAAATTTGATAGGTTTTTAATACCTTTACTTTTACTATGAAAACATTAGTTTTGCCATGTGATTTAACACATGTGAGTTACTAAAAAATTTAATTTGCGAGGGAAGAGCACTGATTTTTAGTGCGAATGGATCAATTAATGGAATTAGATTTGGAGTCATTATTCTTTAATTATTATAAACAAAAGAACTCATCAAATGAATGAATCACAAAAATAAACTTCAAAGGACCAAAATATTCGTTAAGTCGGACTAATCTGACTTTTAATCGACTAATTATACATTTAATCGGAATGCAATGAAATCACTAGTACTTGTAAGGCACGCAAAATCGTCCTGGGAATATGACGTTGGCGACAAAGAAAGGCCATTAAAAAAGCGTGGTAAAAACGATGCGAAAATTGTTTCTAATGAATTTTTGAATACTGAATTTCAACCCGATATGGTATTCTCCAGTCCGGCAAATCGGGCCCATAGTACCTGTAAAATATTTCAGGAAACTTTAGGCATTCCGGACGACAAACTCGAGGTCACCGATGAGCTTTATGATTTTGGCGGATCTTCTGTTTTAAACTTTCTCAAAAATTTAGATGATAATTATCAAAATGTTATGATATTTGGACATAATCATGCGTTTACTTCAGTTTCCAATCTTTTAGGGAGTCAGTACTTCGATAATTTACCAACTTCAGGCTTGGTTTTGATCGATTTTAACATTGATTCCTGGGCAGATTTGAACAAAGGCAAAACACGCTTAGCGCTGATTCCAAGTCAATTGAGATAATGATCAAACCGAAGAATACATACATCAACCGTGAATTGAGTTGGCTTCAATTTAATGCAAGGGTATTGCAGGAAGCTGCAGATGAAACGGTTCCTCTCATTGAACGGCTTCGTTTTTTAGGTATTTTTTCCAACAATCTTGATGAGTTTTTTAAGGTGCGTTACGCGACCGTAAGACGCATTTTTGAAGCTGGAAAAGGTGGTAAATCAGCCTTAGGCGGAATTACATCGGGAGAGCTCCTTGGTATGATCACAAAAGTGGTTATTGAACAACAGGCAGAGAGCGCTCAAATCCTTAAAAATATCTATAAAAAACTTGAAGCAGAGCATATCTTGATCATTGATGAAACACAGATCGATGATTCTCAGCACGAGTTTATAAAAAAATACTTCATCAAAAATGTAAGCCCGGCACTGGTAACCATAGTTCTGAGTGAAGAAGTTAAACTGCCTATGCTGACTGATAGTGCGGCATATTTAACCATAAAGATGAACTTGAAAGATGGTAATAAAAAGTTTGCCCTCGTTGAATTACCAAGGTCATTAGATCGATTTGTCGTCCTTCCGAAGCAAAACAATAAGGATTACATCATTATGCTCGATGACTTGATCCGCTATTGTCTGGATGATATTTTTAGCATTTTCGATTATGATTCGATTTCTGCTCATATGATCAAAATTACACGAGATGGTGAACTGGACTTTGATAGTGATTTGAGTAAAAGTTTGATTGAAAAGATCTCCTTGAGTGTCAAACACCGTAAAGTAGGCGCCCCTGTGCGCTTTGTATATGATAAAACCATAGATGCCGAAACACTGGCATTTTTAATGAGTAAAATGAAGGTCGATTCTAAGGATAGTGTCATTCCCGGTGGCCGATATCATAACCGACGAGACTATATGGCCTTTCCAAGTTTAGGGAGAGAGAACTTATTGTACGATAAGATTGAATCGCTGCCAATAAAGGGATTGAGCCTTGAAGGCAGTATTTTTAAGGCTATTGCTTCTAAAGATTATTTACTCCATGCACCTTATCAAAATTTTGCATATGTCGTTAAATTTTTGCGTGAAGCCGCCCTGGATCCTGATGTCAAGACCATTAAGATCACGATCTATCGATTGGCAGAAATATCACATGTTGCAAGCTCACTGATCAATGCCGCTAAAAATGGTAAAAAAGTAGTTGTTTCCATAGAGATACGAGCACGTTTTGACGAGCAGGCGAATATTAATTATGCCGAACAAATGCAGGCCGAAGGCATCGACCTGCAATTCGGTATTCCCGGATTAAAAGTACATAGTAAAATGTGTGTTATTGAACGGGAAGAAGAGCAGAAATTAAGGCGATATGGATTTGTAAGCACTGGAAATTTTAATGAATCTACTGCAAAGGTCTATACTGATTTCACCCTTTTTACAGCCAATCAGAAAATACTGAAGGACATCAATAATGTGTTTAGTTTCTTCGCTATAAATTATAGGATCTACAGGTATAAGCATATTATCACCTCACCGCATTATACCAAGTCACGATTGTTCGCGCTGATCGATAATGAGATCGAAAACGTAAAGCAGGGAAGACCTGCATTTATCCGACTAAAAATGAATAGTATTTCCAATAATCAAACAGTAGATAAACTATATGAAGCGAGTAGGGCCGGCGTTAAAATTCAAATGATCGTTCGTGGAATCTGTTGTTTAATTCCGGGAATCAAAGGGATGAGCGAAAATATTGAAGTCATAAGTATTGTAGACAAGTTTCTTGAGCATACCCGGCTGTTCATTTTCTGCAATAATTCCGATCCGAAAGTCTATATTTCTTCGGCAGATCTGATGACCAGAAATATTGAAAACAGGGTAGAAGTGACCTGTCCTATTTACGATAAAGATATTAAGCAGGAATTGATGGATATTTTTGATATCAGCTGGAGTGATAATATAAAGTCAAGAATTATTGACGAGAGCCAAAGCAATAGCTATAAAAGAAATGATTTACCTAAGGTACGATCGCAGTTTGCCACCTATGATTATTATTTAAATAAATTAAAGAACTGATGCTGTCGATAAAGAAATATGCTGCGATTGATATAGGTTCTAATGCTGTGCGATTATTAATTTCCAATATCCTTGAAGTTGAAGGAAAACCGGTCATGTTCAAAAAGAGTTCACTGGTTCGGGTTCCTATAAGACTTGGTGCCGATGTATTCCTGACGAAGTCCATTTCCAATGAAAATATTCAGCGCATGCTGGATACGATGTTGGCCTTTAAGTTACTGATGAAATCCCATAAAGTGGAACGTTATAAGGCCTGTGCTACGTCGGCAATGCGCGAAGCTGATAATGGTGAAGACGTGGCCAAACTCATTTCAGAGGAGTCTCAAATCGATATTGATATTATCGATGGCCAGGAGGAAGCAGCTATTATCGCGGCCACAGACATCAATGAATATATCAGTAAGAATAAAAATTACCTTTATGTTGATGTTGGTGGAGGGAGCACCGAATTCACCATTATTCATAATGGTGAAAAAGTAGCATCACGATCTTTTCAGATCGGGACTGTTCGTCTTCTTAATGATATTGTATTACCGGACACCTGGAATGATGCTGAAGCATGGATCAAAGAAAGTACCAGTGAGTTTGAAGAGATCGATGTCATTGGATCCGGAGGTAATATCAATAAATTATTTAAGATGTCTGGTGTGACTATTGGGAAACCATTGACCTATTTTTATTTGAGTTCATTTTTTCATACGTTGAATAGCTATACTTATGAGGAACGCATTATTGAATTGAACCTAAATCCCGACAGGGCCGATGTCATCATTCCGGCGACCAGAATCTATTTATCTGCGATGAAATGGAGTAAGGCTCAGGACATCTATGTACCTAAGATCGGACTATCAGACGGGATCATTAAAAGTTTGTATTACGAAACCGTAAGCAGTAACAAGTTATAACTAGCCATGAATCGTTTGGCTCTTGCCAAGATCTTTCATGATCTCGGCTTCAAATTCGAGTAGGGCCTTCCATTTTTCATCCACTTCTTTCCGGTCTCCATATTGTCTGGCAAAGCTCAGAAACATGGTATAATGATTGGCTTCACTCACCATAAGCTTGCGGTAAAATTCGGCGAGTTCTTTATCTTCCAATTCTTCCGATAACAGTCTGAAACGCTCACAACTTCTCGCTTCGATCAATGCGGCATATAATAAGCGATGGATCAAATGAGTAGTTCGGCTGCCGCCCTTTGGGAAAAATCTGATAAGTTGATTGACATAGTCATCTTTTCGGTCACGGCCAAGGGTCCATCCACGTGCAATGATCTTGTCATGCACCATTTTAAAATGGCTGATCTCCTCTTTGACTAAAGCAGTCATTTCCTGCACCAGATCGGTATATTCTGGGAAGCTCACAATTAATGATATGGCTGTACTGGCTGCCTTTTGCTCACAAAAAGCATGATCGGTAAGGATTTCCTCTATATTCTTTTCAACGATATTTACCCAACGCGGATCGGTTGGAAGTTTTAAACCAAGCATATTATAGATCGAGATCGAAGGTTTTTTTCAGAAGATCGATGTTTTTGTTTTTCTCCTTGAGTTTATTATACTTTTCTTCGGGTGTATAAGCATATTGTTTTTCCAAAGCTTCGTTTACCGAAATTGATAAATTTATATCAAAATTATTCAGCTCTGTTCTCAAATGCCTTAGCAGATCTGTTTTCTGTCGTTCCAGTTCCAGCTTATTCGTCGCGTTTGGGAATTCAAGAAAAACAGTTGTGTCCTGAAGTTTGGGCGAATCAATTCGCAAAATTGAGGCGAAATTGAATTTACCTTTCCGTTCCATTTGATCGACATAGGTATTCCAGGAGGCATGTAATTGTTCTTCGGAAAAGGGTTCTTTGGGCAGCTCGTCCTCGTCCAAAATGACCTCCATCTGACGAATTTCGTGCTCCCTTTTCTTTTTGATGCTGCTCAGTGATAAGCCAGAAGATGCTTTTTGTTTACTCAGTATGATTTTTGGTCGTTTCTCAGCGATCTTCTTCGCGGTCGATTTTTCGACTACCACGGTTGCATCATCACCTATTGGAATTTCTTCAACTGAAGCTTCTGTATTCAGCTTTTCTTCTGCTAAATCCTTCTTCAATTCGTCAACTTCTACAATGATCGGGTCAATAACCTGCTTGTTAAAATAGGAGGCAGGGACTATGTAAGGCTTATTGTTTTTTTTTTCAGCAACAAAGGTAATCGAAGCAAGTTGCATCAGGCATAATTCTACAAGAAGTCTTTGGTTTTTACTGGTCTTGTATTTCAGATCACAATCATTGGCCATTTCAATGGCTTTAAATAGAAATTCCTGACTCGTCTTCTTAGATTGCTCCAAGTACTTTTCTTTGGTCTGATCACCAACCTCCAAAAGCTCGATCGTCTCAGGCGTTTTGCACACCAATAAGTCTCTAAAATGAGATGCTAATCCGGCGATGAAGTGATGGCCGTCAAACCCTCTGGCGATGGTATCATTAAACTGAAGTAAAAGTTCTGGGATCTTATTCTCTAAAATAAGATCGGTGCTCTTAAAATAGGTCTCATAATCCAGAACATTTAAATTTTCGGTAACGGCCTGGCGTGTTAAATGTTTGCCGGAAAAACTCACAACGCGATCAAAAATAGATAAGGCATCACGCATAGCGCCATCGGCTTTTTGGGCAATGATATGCAGGGCATCATCCTCAGCTTCCACCTTTTGTTGTTCGGCAATATACTTTAAGTAATCTTTCACGTCATTAACCGTAATACGTTTAAAATCAAATATTTGACATCGCGACAATATTGTTGGAATGATCTTGTGTTTCTCTGTAGTAGCTAAGATGAAGATGCAATGTTTGGGAGGCTCTTCAAGCGTCTTTAAGAAGGCATTAAACGCCGACTGCGACAGCATATGCACCTCATCGATGATATAAACTTTGTATTTGCCTACCTGGGGAGGAATGCGCACCTGATCGGTTAGGTTTCTGATGTCGTCAACAGAGTTGTTCGAGGCGGCATCCAATTCAAAAATGTTAAATGCAAAATCCTCATCATCCGATACATTTCCATCTTCCTGATTGATCATTTTGGCGAGTATACGTGCGCAGGTCGTTTTTCCTACACCACGAGGTCCTGTGAACAACAGGGCCTGAGCCAAATGGTTATTTTCAATGGCATTGGTCAAAGTATTGGTAATAGCCTGCTGACCCACAACATCTTTAAAAGACTGTGGTCTGTATTTACGGGCTGATACAATAAAATGTTCCATCAAAAATGATTGAATAACAAAGGTAAAAATTCAGTATAAAAATAGGAATTAAGTGGTCTTAAATTGGAAGGAGTTATTAACAATTTATGTATTTTTGCGGCCAAGCAGATCGCCTTATCGCTGTCTCGTTTAACGAGATGGAGGAAAGTCCGAACACCATAGTGCAGCATAGTGGTTAATGGCCACCGATCGTGAGATTAGGAAAAGTGCAACAGAAAGAATGTACAGGTTAAGCTGTAGTGAAATCAGGTAAACTCTATGTGGTGCAATGCCATGTATACCAGCGCTTGAGCGTGGCACGCGCAATGCTGGTGGGTAGGCAGCTAAAGTGTATTGGTAACAATTCACTCAGATAAATGATAGGGATCACCTATAAGGTGATACAGAATTCGGCTTATAGATCTGCTTAAGCATAAATAAACCCTTTTTAAGATTCTTAAAAAGGGTTTATCATTAAAAATGGTTGATTAAAAATTGGTTATTAAAAGAATTTAATTTTCAGCTTCGGTTTCAGCCTCGGCCTCTGCTGCTGCAGCAATAGCTTCAAATTCAGCATTCATCGCAGTAGCATCAAAATAAACATGTTCTGTTACTATTTTACCATCAACAAATCGAACTGCTAAATGAACTGGAATAGCCAGACTTTTATTTGTAGCAGCAATGGTGCCCTTATGAGTAGCCCAATAGTACACCCAGGTTTGGTCTTTCTTATCTAAGACCATTTCGATGTGGTCGTCTTCACGATCAAAACCATAGGACGACATTGCGGCGGACATTCCTTTCAGGCCTTCTACACGCTCATCAACAGAAACAGCTTCCGTTGAATTGACATAGATCTTGGCGGTATCTGCAAAATGACTTCTCCATTTATCCCAGTCTGCAGCTTCATAAGCCGCAATTCCAGCTTTTAAGGTCTCAATTTCAGCCGATTCGGCATAATAACGTTTTTCCTCTGCTTGCTGACATCCTGCGAAGAGTATGGCAACAACAACTATATACATTAAATTTCTCATATCTTAATCATCTACAGCCATTCTGCTGTCTTTTTTCGGTTTATAGCTAAGTTCTGGCCTGACGTTTCCTGTAAATTCCTCGAATTTTGTAGCCAATGCCATGACTTTTCCAAAAACAGGACCTGCAGCTTCCCCTAATAATTTATCGTTAGCCGCCGATCTTTGTTCCATATCAATAGGATCCTTAGCTGAAACTGCCACCATATAAAAGGTGTCCATGGTTCCAAAGCCGTTACTGTATACCCTATAATTCATTTCTGAGTTTTTACTCGCAAAAAGATCTTTAACACCTTTCATGGCCTTGCTCATTGCGGCTCGGTCTTTAGGTAAGTGATGGATGTAATAAAATTTACGATAGTTTTCACCCTCAGGAGTTTGTGTTATGCCGTCAGGCATATACGTTAATTCCTTGTTCATGCTGATCACATAATCACCATGTTTGTCATAGCAAGGACCAAAGCCAGACATGAGTTCAGTCAAGGCATCATTACCCATCGCTTCACTTAATTCAGTCCACCATGAATTGTCATCGAGATCGGCCATGCTTTCAATAGGCGTAACCCACATATACCGAAAATCATCGGTAACGGAAGACAACCAGCTTGTCGATTGGATATTGTGCTTCTTCATTGCATCAGCCAATGCTTTTGAAGTTTTTTCATATTCGGCTAGCATTGAAGGTTTGACCTGGTCCTCATGGACGACGTACATTTGAGATTTTTTTTCATCCTGGGCATAGATATTGCCCACGAAAAGAACGGCTGCCAGCATTAATAACAACCTGCATTTCATTGATTTCATAATTTTGGTTTTTGGTTAATATATATTCATTGAATTAATAGTCGAAAGTATTAACCATGCAATAAGAATGTAAGCAACGCAAATAAGTGGCAATATTGTGCCATGACAAAAAAGTAGAAGGTTCAAGAATAAAGGACGCGTCGTGAGTGAAAGTTGTTCTAAAGTAATAAAATTAATTGAAATCAGCAAATAAACTACTAATAATGAGCGATTTTAATTACGCAAAAAATGAGAATGCACTTCCACCATAGTGCTTAACTTGCTGGAATTGATCTAAATTAGAAAGATCGGTATGTTTTGAATGTTCTATAATCAATAATCCGCCCTCTTTTAGCAAATCATTAGCAAAGACCAGACTTGGGATCGATCCAAACTGATCATCTGTAAAGTGATAAGGAGGATCGGCAAAAATAATATGATAGGTCTGACGCGTATTGGAAAGATATTTAAAGACGTCGCTTTTAATGGTCTCAATGGGCATCTCAAGCTGTTGCGCAGTCTCATTAATAAAATGTAGGCATCTAAGGTCCTGATCAACCGCTGTAATGGTTGAGCTGCCGCGGGAAGCAAATTCATAACTGATACTTCCGGTACCGCTAAACAGGTCGAGTACAGAAAGCTCATCAAAATAATACGTATGATTAAGGATATTGAACAAGGCTTCCTTGGCCATATCTTTAGTGGGACGTACCGGTAATCTTTTCGGAGCGTTTATTTTTCTACCCTTATGTAGGCCTGAAATAATACGCATCAGATGCTATTTAAAAGGACGAAATTTTTATGAATATCAGTATCGATACCGTCATAAAGCTCATAGTTTAAGGAAGGTTTGTTTACACTAATATGTCTTACATAAGTGTATGCAATATCATACAGTTCATCGCTTTCATCAATATGTCCTAATAAGATCAACTCAAATTCTTCGGGATTTAATTGCAGTTGCTCGGCCGTGAACAGGATGTAGTAAATGAAATCTTCTTTCGATTGATAATCGAATATATTGAATAGCTTGAGTCCATTAGTGTCAATGACCAGTATTTCAAAATGATGCTTTCCAACATGTACGTACATTTTTTCAGAAGCGGTGTTCTTTTCCAGGAGTAAAATGCTTTCGATAAGCACACTTGAGTAATGACGGTATTCAAAAGCACCGAATTTATCATACAAATAGTTATTTACATTCATATAGGGAACATAAACCACCATACTATCGTTGACCTCAATGGCATCATGGGTCATGACGTCATTTTGTAAAATCCTTGAGTTGAACTTTAAATAATCAGCTAGATGATCCTCATCGAATAATGATTTGGGGACAACTGTAGACAATTCATTGTCATAAATTAAATTCACCGATTTGAACGGGCCTTGTAATTTGGTATTCGAGTTAAAATGGGCAGTTAAGTTATCCAGAAGTTCGACTGGATTTACACGTCTTTTGAAATCCTCGGCAGTAAAATAAACTATGGTATTTTGGTCTCGATCTAAGACGCAAAAAGAAAGTCCATTCAAGCTCACTTGAATGGACAATATATTTGAACTTAATTCGTCTATATTAGTTGTCTGTTGAATAGTTTTTTGGCCAGTTTCCATTTGTATTCACTTCTTCCATTGATCCTACTACTATTGCATCACCATTAACACCATCAACGGATACCACCTGGTTCTCTTTGGCGATCAGGTATTTATCTTGTCCGTCTAAAATTAATCTTTTTGGAGCTCTCACCTCAAAAACAGGAATCTTAATATCGTTTTGTTCAATGACGCCTGCTTTTAATTCATATTTTTCACCAACCTTACCAACAGGTAAATTCATCATCGTCTTATACCTTGGATCAGCACCAAATAATGAATCTCTAACCGAAACAAAATCCAGAGTATCAATTACTACGATATCCTTAAATGTTTCAACACCGCCAAATCGTCGCGTTGCCTCAACGTCAAGTACGCTGGTATCTCTTCTTTGTGTAATTGTGAAACTGTCTGTTTCAATAAATCGAACCAGTTTGTTCCAATCGTCAGCGAATTGACCGGTAACAGTACGATGCGCCAATTGCGAATCCCTTATGTCGATCAGGTTATCAATAACCTTGGCATAACGCTGGTCCTTTATTTTGTTAAATTCAATCTCGCCATAAACTGACATGAATGTTTTATAGCCCAAAAATGCGATTAAAATCCAAAGCCCAAGTAAAATAAGTGGCTTGACTTTCTTAGGAACAAATTTATCAATCAGCCAAACAATACCGATTGTAAGGAGGATTACGACAATTACAGCAATAATTATTGTTAACATAGTTAGTTTATTAATTTATATATATTCAGGCATAACGCAAATCTACAATTTTTTTTTATTCGTGAAAGTGAATATAATAAAAATCATTTTATATGTTTTCTAATATTATTATTATGTAGGTTTGGAAGATGATATAATCGTATGGAAAGTTAATGACTTCATCTGAGTTTTATAGCATATTAAAATCGGGGTTTCCTTTTGATGCAACAGTTCAACAGGACATTGTTCTCCAGCAATTATCTCAATTTATTTTTGAGTCGTCTTCCCAGTCGGTCTATCTTCTTAAGGGCTACGCCGGAACGGGTAAAACCACAATTATTGGAACCCTCGTAACCCATCTTTGGAAAGCTAAAAAGAGCGCTGTCCTTATGGCACCAACCGGTCGAGCCGCCAAGGTGATTTCGAATTACTCGAGTAAAGAGGCTTTTACGATCCATAAAAAAATTTACTTTCCGAAAAAGGAAAAAAGCGGCGCGGTTAAGTTTGTCCTTCAACCCAATAAGCATAAAAAAACAGTGTTCATTGTTGATGAAGCGTCAATGATCCCTGATGTTCCGGGAGATTCAAAATTATTTGAGAATGGGTCCTTATTGGATGATCTCATGCAATATGTGTACTCTGGATTTCAGTGTAAATTAATGTTGATAGGTGATACAGCTCAGTTGCCTCCTGTTAAACTCGATTTGAGCCCGGCACTGGATCCTGATAAATTGGAGATCAATTATAATAAGGAGGTGACTAAAATGGAGCTGACAGAAGTGGTGCGGCAACATAAAGATTCCGGGATTTTGGTGAATGCAACCAATTTGCGAGAATCTCTTGCACAATCATTCTACGAAAGCTTTAATTTCCAATTGGATGGGTACACTGATATTGTACGATTGATTGATGGGCATGATGTCATGGATGCCATCAATGGCGCATATAGCAATCTTGGATATGAGGAAACCGCTATAATTGTTCGTTCTAATAAACGTGCCAATCTTTATAACCAACAAATTCGATCCCGAATCTTATTTAATGATCATGAGCTCACAGCGGGCGATTATCTTATGGTGGTGAAGAATAATTACTTCTGGATCAAGCCAACTTCCGAAGCAGGTTTTATCGCAAACGGCGATATCGTAGAAGTACTCGAAGTTTTTGGAATTAAAGAACTCTACGGATTCCGCTTTGCTGAAGTAAAAGTTCGTATGGTCGACTATCCAAAAATGCGGCCTTTTGAAACCGTATTACTTCTGGATACCATAACCGCCGAAACACCATCATTACCCTACGAAGATTCTAACAAATTGTATCAGGAAGTCATGAAAGATTATGCCGATGAAACTTCGAATTACAGAAAATTTCTAAAGGTGAAAAACAACCAATTCTTTAATGCACTTCAGGTTAAATTCAGCTATGCCATGACCTGTCATAAATCGCAGGGCGGACAATGGCATACCGTTTTTGTTGAGCAACCGTATTTGCCAAATGGCATTGACAGAGATTATTTGAGATGGCTGTATACAGCAGTCACCCGAGCCAAGGAAAAATTGTATCTTATTGGTTTCAAAGATGACTTTTTTTCTGAATGACCACTGAAACGATAATAAGTATTTGTTTAGGCATTGGGCTCGCCGCCTCGGTTGGGTTTCGTGTATTCTTACCGCTGTTTGCACTGAGTTTGGCTTCTTATTTTGGAATTTGGGAACTCAATGAAAGCTGGCAATGGATTGGAAGTATTGGTGCAGTGATCACCTTTGGAGTTGCCACAGTCGTTGAAGTGTTTGCTTACTTCATTCCATACCTCGATAATCTACTGGATTCAATAGCAGTTCCACTGGCGGCGATCGCTGGCACTGCAGTCATGGTCTCAACAGTCGCCGATCTGAGCCCTGAAATTACCTGGGCATTAGCCATCATCGCTGGAGGTGGAACAGCGGCTGCAATTTCGGGAGCTTCCGGAGCCACAAGGTTGACATCTACCGCAACAACGGCAGGGATTGCCAATCCGGTAGTGTCCACTGTTGAAACAGGAACATCGGTCGTCTTATCCATATTCTCTATATTTCTTCCAATTGTCGCGTTCATATTGGTTCTGGTGATCGCATTTATCATCTTTCGCCTGTATAAAAAGATTAAATCAAGGCCGACATAAATTCGGTTAAAAACTGTATTTTTGAAGCAGAAAGATTTAGTTGAATGAAAATAATTTCGATGATTCCCGCACGTTACAGTGCGTCTCGTTTTCCAGGAAAATTAATGCAGGATCTTGAAGGCAAAACCGTCATTAGGCGAACTTATGAAGCGACTAAGGCTACAGCATTGTTCGATGAGGTTTATGTTGTGACCGACAGCGATATTATTTTCCAGGAAATTACCGCTCATGGAGGAAAAGCCATCATGAGTAAAAAGGAACATGAGTCTGGCAGCGATCGCATTGCCGAAGCCGTTGCCAATATGGATGTGGATATTGTAGTGAATGTACAAGGTGATGAACCTTTTACTGAACGAACAAGTCTTGAGAAATTATTAGCGGTCTTTAAAGATGATGCTGAGGAGGAAATAGACCTTGCTTCCTTAATGGTTGAAATTTCAGATCAGGCCGAGATCAATAACCCGAATACGGTCAAGGTTATTGTTAATGAATCTAACCTGGCATTGTATTTTTCCAGAAGCCCGATTCCATTTCCAAGGAATGAAAACGCATCAACCCGATATTTTAAGCATAAAGGAGTTTACGCCTTTCGGAAGCAGGCACTGATGGATTTTTCTCGATTACCGATGCGAAGTTTAGAGGCTACGGAGAAGATTGAATGTCTTCGCTATCTGGAATACGGCCGTAAAATAAAAATGGTAGAAACCCATGTGGAAGGCGTTGAAATCGATACGCCTGAAGACCTGGAACGCGCAAAAAAATTATGGAAATAGATTTTGATAACATAAAGGTTGTAGGGTTCGATGCCGATGATACATTATGGGTCAATGAGACCTATTTCAGAAATGCCGAACTTGAATTTGCCAAGTTGTTAAGTCCCTATGAAACCGCCAATAAAATAGATCAGGAACTATTCAAGAAAGAAATGGATAACCTTGATCTCTATGGCTTCGGAGTAAAATCCTTCATTTTATCGATGGTCGAATCGGCGCTTGAGATTTCGAATGGTTCTGTACCACAGGAAACCATTCAGAGTATTCTAAATATAGGCAAGGACATGATCAACCAGCCGGTCGTCCTTTTAGAAGGCGTGGAAGAAGTGCTGCATACCTTATCACAAAGCTATAGGCTGATTCTGGCCACCAAGGGTGACCTTTTGGATCAGGAACGCAAACTTGAGAAATCGGGATTGACAGATTATTTCCATCATATTGAAGTATTAAGCGACAAGAAAGAAGAAAATTATTCAAAGCTGTTGAATCACCTGGATATAAATCCGTCTGAATTCCTGATGATCGGCAATTCTTTGAAATCAGATATTTTACCTTTGGTCAATATTAAGGCGAATGCCATACATGTCCCATTTCACACGACCTGGGCCCATGAGCAGGTTTCGGAGAAAGAAACCAATGGAAAACATTATAAGACAGTTAATAATCTAAGTGAAATTTTAAATTTTTTAAACTCAATTGAGAATCATTGATATTGAAAACTGGGAGAGGAAGCAACATTTTGAACATTTTAATGCGTTCGAAGATCCATATTGGGCGGTAGTAATTCCGTTCGACCTGACAAAGGCCTATGAAAAATCAAAGCAGGAGGAACGTAGTTTTTTTTCAATCTATCTTCATGCCTGTATGAAAGCCATAAATGAAGTTGAGAATTTTAAATATCGAATTATTGATGATAAAATTGTAATTTATGATGTAATTCATGCTTCGGCAACCATATTAAGGGCAAATAATACATTTGCATGCTCTTATATTGAATATGATAATGAGCTCGAAGTTTTTGAAAGAAACCTGATGAAAGAAAAACAAAGAATAGAAAATAGTAATGCGCTTTTTCCACCTAATGAAGGCATTGATTGCATTTACTGTTCGGCCATGCCCTGGTTTAATTTTACAGGGCACAAAGAACCCTTTTCAGGCGCGAAAATGTCGGTGCCAATGCTTGCGTTTAGTGCATTGGAACAAGTGGGAGGGAAGCGCATGATGAATGTATCCATTAGTGTAAATCATGCCTTGGTTGATGGATATCATATGGGTTTGTTTTCAAATAAATTCCAAAATTATTTAAACACCTAATTTTAAAATCATAGTAGTTCAGTGTTAGTAAAAGAAGAAAAGAAATTAATGACATATAAGAATTTTCCAATGGTGCCTCGTGTTGTATTCGGAAGAGGTAGTTTTAATCAATTGGATGAAATCCTTTCCCCGAAACGACGAAACCCCCAGGCATCATTTATTTTTTTAGTGGATGATGTGTTTAAAGGAAAAGCCTGGCTGACATCCAGAATACCCTTGTCCTATGGCGACGAAATCCTCTATATATCGGCGAAAGAAGAGCCCAAAACCTCTCAGGTTGATGAAATAGTTGAACAAATTATTTTGTCTTCCAAAGAACGGCCATCAGGAATAATCGGCGTAGGTGGAGGTACAATACTGGATCTCGCCAAAGCTGTATCGATACTTCTCACCAATGAAGGAAGTGCCAGTGAGTATCAGGGTTGGGATTTGGTAAAAAATCCAGCCATATACCATGTTGGAATTCCAACGATATCAGGAACGGGAGCCGAAGTATCCAGAACCACAGTACTCACCGGACCCGATCGGAAATTAGGCATCAATAGTGACTATACACCATTTGATCAGGTGATCCTTGATCCTGAATTGACCAAAGATGTCCCCCGACAACAATGGTTCTATACAGGAATGGATTGCTATATACACTGTGTTGAATCTTTGAATGGTACTTATTTAAATGCTTTTAGCCAAAGTTATGGCGAAAAGGCCTTCGAACTTTGTAAGGAAATCTTTGTTTACGATAAGCTTTCCGAGAAAGAAACACAAGATAAACTCATGATGGCATCCTGGCATGGTGGAATGAGCATTGCCTATTCACAGGTTGGCGTGGCCCATGCCATGAGTTACGGTTTGTCCTATTTGTTAGGAACGAAGCACGGTATTGGCAATTGCATTGTTTTTGATCATTTGGAGGAATTTTATCCAAACGGTGTCGCCTTGTTTAAAGACATGAAAAAGAAGCACAGCATTGAACTTCCTCAAGGTATTTGTGAAAATTTGAATGACGATGAATTTGATATTATGATCAATGTGGCCTTGAGTTTAGTACCGCTTTGGGAAAATGCGATAGGCAAGGACTGGAAAAAAACCATTACTCCTGAAAAATTAAGAAGCCTTTACGAAAAAATGTAATAATGCGCTGGCTTTCCAAATTCATTTATTATAAAATTCTAGGCTGGAAGGTTACCGGGTTCACCGATTTCGAATCCGTTAAAAAGGCTGTTATTATTGCAGTTCCGCATACGAGCTGGCATGATTTCTACATAGGCATTTTATTACGCTCGGTGATTGGCATCAAATCAAATTTCGTTGGAAAGAAGTCCTTGTTTAAATTTCCCTATGGCTGGATTTTCCGAGCGCTTGGTGGTGCACCCGTGGAACGCAAATCGAATGAAAATCAAGTGCAGGCCATTGCACGATTGTTTGCAGAAAAGGACGAATTCAGAATGGGCATGGCGCCAGAAGGAACCCGCAAGAAAGTGGAGGAGTGGCGTACCGGCTTTTATTATATCGCTAAGGAAGCCAAGGTCCCAATTGTAATGTTCACACTCGATTTTGAGCATAAGGAAAACCGATTTTCAGAACCCTTTTATCCTACTGACGATAAAGCGGCCGATTTTAAATTCATGAAGGATTTCTTTAAAGGCGTGAAAGGTAAAGTACCCGAATATTCATGAGTTATTCATGAGACCAGGAATTTTCATCACTTTTATCGCTGGGCGACAGACCTAAGACTTCACCATTGGTAGTTACACCCAATCCCAGCACGGTTCTATTGGCATAATTAAAATAGGACACCACTTGATTTACCTCCAGAATCTCGCCATCATCGATATGCAATGCTTTTAATTTAGTGATATCATCCTCCGTCATTGATCCTATGGCTAAGGTCAGTTTCTTAGCATAATTGACCAGGGCGACTTCCTTTTCGCTTAATAGTTCCTTTAAACTGTCATTCAGAAGATGTTTTTTCAACTCATATGCTTTTTCATCATCATTTAAAAAACGGCGCAGCCCGGCAAAATGATGGTCAAAGCAGTAGTCACATTTATTTAACAGACTTGTATAGGTGCCTAATAATTCCAAAAACCAATTTGGAAATGTATTATTTGAATGATGCAAGGTGTTTTTATACAAACTCATATGACCTACAAGCGTATGTGGTCTTAAACTATGAATGCCAAGAACGTTATCAATTTGATCATTCGGGCCTTTAATCTTGTCATAAATAGATTTAAGTTTGCCAGTAGCTTCATTTAAGGGAATAACTTTTATCCAACTCATGATGTTCTGTCTTTTGATCGATAAACAAATTTTAAACCGCTCCAGTCCTCATCAATGGCCGCAACCTTAACATCAACCAAACCGTTGTCAAGAAAATAATTGCGTATCATGTCTCTTTTTATGGTGGTTTTGATAGCAGAGCCTCCTTTTGGCCAGCTTACCCAGAGCATACCGTTTTTAACCAGAGCAGATTTATAATGCCTGACCACATTTTCAAGATCCTGCTCGTCAGTACAAAAAACATGGATAAAATCGGCCGATTCATTTTTCTCAATGGATGCCTGCTGAAGTTCGATCTCCAATGTGTTGAACCATTTCATATAATTTGATGGTGCATTATAGAGTACATAGCGAAAATCGGGTTTGAGCCCAAGTTTCCGCGCTAAGGGTGTTCCCGAATATCCGGATGTCATAATATATAAATGGCTTTAAAACTGACCTAAATTAATCATAAAATTAAGATGGTATATTATTTTGGCACGGGATTTGCAATTTTTTTTGTGGGTTTAATTAATACAGTAAATGAAACATAAATTAAACATGATTCATGTCACTAAAAAGAAACATTTACAATTATTAAATAACCATATAAATAACCGCTTCATTCCCCAATGAGGCGGTTTTCTATTTAGAAGCGCTCTTTTTTGGTCGTTTTTTTCTTCTCTTTAGAATCTTCAGAACTCAACCCCGGAAATATTAATGTCGAACTGGAAAACGAGGTCCCAAAGGTGATATTTGAAGCGTATACCTGACTTATGGCGTCGATCAGCTGTTCTTCACTCAACTCTTTAAGCGGATGAATGTATACCGTCCAGAGAATATCATTAGAAATGGCATATTTAACATCAAGAGCCGTATGAAAATTTGCGGTCAGACAGGCATTTTTGAGTTCTTCACTCAGCTGGAAGGTCTCCATTATTGGAGAAATAATGCGCATTCTGTTATTGCCCAAGTCTGTAAAGCACATCAGGCTAATATCCTTGACGTAAAATTGCCATCGTCCCGGCTCACCTTCAATTGAATCACTGACCTTTTCAAAAATCTCAGCCAATTTTTCATTAGACATGTTTTGTGATGGGGCAATGCTAAAGCTCAGGCACAACACTAATAAAAGCACAGTTGTTTTCATGACAATAAACGCGTTTAGGCTTTAGACGTATTTACATTAGATAGCCTACAGAATTTGACCGGATTTAATTTTTTAAACCAAGAATAGTCCTAAAGCACCGAATCATCGATTTTGATGTCGGCATGTTTCCAGGCGCTGTCAAACTCCGCTTTAATTTTTTGTGCTTCATCAGTTTTTCCCTGAGCATTCAAGCTTTTGTATAAGCCCATTAACGACCAGCCATTTCGTCTAACGGCTTCAAGATCATCCTTAAAGACTTCCTCCGCTTTTTCAAATTGCTTTGCCTTTAATAATACCGAACCTAAGGTTTGTCTGGCCGGAATATGCCAGGGTGCAGGCTCGCTGTAAATGAGTTGGTCTTCATATTCTACTGCTTTTTCTAAATGAGTTATGGCAGTATCGAGTTCGCCACGAAAAGCGGCCACCTCTCCGGCTAGAACCTCATAAGCCACTTTGGCAATTGCAGAAGTTGGATTTGTATAGTTGGCAATTATATCTTCTAGTACCGGGTCAGCATTCATAGCCGAAACGGCCTCCAACTCTTCAAGTGCTTCTTTTAAATTATCTTTTCTGAGAAAAGCAATACCCCGGGCATAATGCCATATCAAACTGAAGTGTTTATAGTCTTCCCCAGGATGCGGGATGGTTAGAATATCGTTCCATTTCCCAAAACGTGTGTAGGCTAATAAAGGCGTGGATGCAAAATCTTGTAGAAATGGCATTTCATTTAATTCGGAGATCGGTACTTTTTCAGCAGTTTTTTTTGCAGCCTCTATAGCTTTTTCACTGGCACCTAATATACTGGCTGCCGACCATAAGAAATGAATATTATGTGGATAATAGCCCAAGGGATACATGCCTTGTGAGTAGCATTGTGAAATATAATCCTCATCGGCCAGTATGGCCTTTTCATTGGCTTCTACGGCATCCTTATAACGGCCTACACGAATGAATATATGAGATGGCATATGTACTAAATGGCCTGCTGCCGGAACAAGTCCGCCAAGTTTTTCTGCACTTGGTATTGCGAGTTCAGGTTTAGGTAATTCGACCATATGAATATAATAATGGTGTGCTCCCGGGTGATCTGGATTCAAAGCCATTGCTTTTTCCAGAGCGGCTTTGGCATCGAGGGTATTCTTGGCCGGATTTCCATTATTGTCCCAGTAATTCCATGGCATCGTATTCATCACTGCCGCCGCAAATAAGGTTTGAACATCAGCATCGTCAGGAAAATTATTCACCACGGTCCGCATGGCCTTCATGTATGCCAAATTGAGTGATTCGAGATCGGCATTGAGATCACTACTATACCTTGATTCTAATGCTCTGATCAACGCCTGTTCTTTTGGTGACCCATTAGACATTTGTTTTAGAGCCTTTTGCAATGCATCATAAGCACTTTTTTTGCGTTCATCGTCAGGAAAAGCATCATTAATATTTGGCCCTAAAGCATAGGCCTGAGCCCAATAGGTCATTGGTGACTTTGGGTCCAGACGGGAGGCTTCCATAAAGGATCGATGTGCTTCTGCATGATTAAAAGCATAAGTCAAGCTTAACCCTTGATTAAAGAATCGTTGAGCCATTTTACTGGAGGTACTGATGCTGAAATTATGCTTTCCCAGATTTTCAAATAGCGGTGAGATTTGTTTGGTGGTATCAACATCTTCCAACATATATTTTGCTGGGGTACATTTAATAAAATTGTATCCCAGTTTTGAGCTCGGATCTTCTTCTTTTGTTCTTAAACTAAAGACGACAAAAATGAGCAGTGGGATAATGAGTGCTGAGAGAAATGCAATATTGGTTTTTGATTTCATAATATCAAAAGGTTTTTAATGGTTTAATACCATCATAAGGTTATCTTCAAATAGAAAAGGCAATTAGCAATTGCAAAGGGAGAACGAGATTGCAGCTATTGTATTCGTTTAATTCAAAAAAAACGAGAACTAAAGATACTAAATATTTGAGAAAAAATTAAGTATTGAGGCGTTTATTCCTGCTCAGTTAACTCTTCCATAGTATGGTAGACATTCTGAACATCATCATCTTCTTCTATCTTCTCAAGTAACTTTTCTACATCGGCCATTGCTTCGGCTGAAAGCTTTTTTGTAATCTGTGGAATACGCTCGAATCCCGAAGACAAGATCTCAATGTTGCGCCTTTCCAACTCAGCTTGAATGGCTCCAAAACTTTCAAAAGGTGCGTATATCAAAATACCATCATCATCGACAAATACCTCTTCAGCACCGAAATCAATAAATTCGAGTTCGATCTCTTCGGCATCGATGCCTTCACTTGGAATCCGGAAATTACAGCTGTGGTCAAACATAAAAACCACACTTCCCGAAGTTCCTAAACTGCCGTTACATTTGTTGAAATAGCTTCTGATATTTGCAACGGTTCGCGTATTGTTGTCGGTTGCAGTTTCTACTAATACGGCTATTCCATGCGGTGCATAGCCTTCAAATAAAACCTCCTTAAAATCACCCTGACTTTTATCGCTCGCACGTTTAATGGCGCGTTCAATATTGTCTTTTGGCATATTAACCGACTTCGCATTTTGAATTACAGCACGCAATCTTGAGTTGGTATCGGGATCGGGACCGCCTTCTTTAACCGCGATAACAATATCTTTTCCAATACGCGTAAAGGCCTTACTCATTGCAGACCAACGCTTCATTTTCCGTGCTTTACGGAACTCAAAAGCTCTTCCCATATATACTGATTATTAGATCAGACCAAAATTAAAAATGAATGCCATAAAAACAAATTATTCTATAGGTTCAACTATAGCTTCTATGGCTTCGGCCAACTTAAAGTCTTTTTCAGTAACACCACCGGCTTCATGGGTGGACAGGGAAATGGTAAGTACATTGTAGACATTGGTCCAGTTGGGGTGATGGTTTAACCCTTCACATTCAAAGGCGATTCGGCTCATCGCGCTAAAGCAGTCTCTAAAATTTTCAAATTCGAATTCGGCATGAATGGCATCTTCAAAATAATCCCAATCCGGGAAATGAATTAATTTTCTTTCAATATCGTCTTCTGACAGTTTATTCATGATATTTAATTTGTATTAAAAATAAGCAATTTATCTAAGTATTTTGTTCAAACAGCCAACTCTTCAAGAATCTCCTGACTAAACAATTGCAGATGTTTTGGCAATAAATTGTCCTTTGGCAAAACCGCTAGATATCGGTCATTGTTTGTGGTATATACCAATTTAAAGGACGGCTTATATTCGCCCAGTGTCGTAATAATTTCATTGATGAAATCATCATGATGTACAAGATCTTTACTTCCTAAATGAAAGACGCCATATTTATTCCTATTGATGATATAATGTATTTGCTGAGTCACTCGGGTATCGGTGGTGACGTTCATGATTAAATTTGGAAAAATCTCAATGGGCTCGCCCTGCAGCAATAAATTCTTAATCTCCCTTATGCGTGGTGACTGAGTTCCAAACACCATGGGAAGCCTAAGAATGGCCACTTTACGTTTAGGAAGTTTCGTTAGGATATTTTCAATTTTTATTTTGAAATGACCATAAACGCTATTGCTTAAAGTCGTGTCATTTTCATAACTTGGGTATTGGCTGTATGCATCAAAAACATTGGCTGATGACAGAAAGATCAATTTAGATTTATTGGTCTTAACATATTCGGCCATATGCTTATGGGCTATAATTTGAGCAGCAAAATCACCCCGAATCGCAGAAATTATGATACTTGGTTTGACCGCTTCAAGAATTTCGAAAACATCATCAGTCTCTACATTGTACTGAAAAAAATGAGCGTTTTTCTCAAACTCTTTTTGATTGTAGCAATAGGTGCCAAAGGTCTTAAAATACGAACAAAGTTCCCTGTAAATGGCATTTCCTAAATACCCACTCGCTCCGAAGATTAAAATTCTATGTTTACTTACTCTTTTTTTCATTCATCAATCTTCAGAACAATTCAATTTAGGCCTTGTAGAAAGGCAATTTGACAATGGTAGCAGGAACGGCATTTTTACGGATCTGAATATTGATCTTGCTGCCAACATCCGAGAATACAGCAGGTACATAGCCCAATCCGATGCCTTTTCCTAAACTGGGACTCATGGTCCCTGAAGTTACATTACCAATTGTTTTTCCCTGGCTATCAACGATATCATAGCCTTGTCTGGGAATACCACGATCATCCAATTCAAATCCAACTAATTTGCGTTCCGGTGTACGGCGCTTCTCATCTTCAAGTGCTTCACTATTTGTAAAGGCCTTATTAAATTTACAGATCCAACTTAATCCGGCCTCGATAGGAGAGGTGGTGTCATCAATATCATTGCCATAAAGACAATAACCCATTTCCAAACGCAAGGTATCTCGGGCAGCTAGGCCAATTGGTTTTATGCCATAATCTTTACCGGCCTCCATCACCTTGTCCCAAACCTGTTTCACCTCCGAATTCTTGCAGTAGATCTCAAATCCTCCGCTTCCTGTATAACCTGTTGCCGATATGATGACATGTTCAATTCCCGCAAAATCACCGACCTCAAAATTGTAAAATTTGATCTCAGACAGGTCATGACTTGTCAATGATTGCATGGCTTCAACGGCCTTCGGACCTTGAATTGCGAGCAGTGAATAATCTTCTGAAAGATCCCGCATTTCGGCTCCAACATCATTTTTGGATGAGATCCAATTCCAATCCTTTTCAATATTACTGGCATTGACCACTAATAAATAGGTATCGTCCTTAACCCTGTATATAATGAGATCGTCTACAATGCCACCATCATCATTAGGCAAACAACTGTATTGTGCTTTGCCTATTGTCAGTTTTGATGCATCATTGCTGCTCACCTTTTGAATGAGGTTCAAAGCATTTGGTCCTTCGATTAAAAATTCACCCATATGCGATACATCAAAAACGCCAACACTCTTTCTAACAGTTTCGTGTTCAATGGTGACACCTTCATATTGAACTGGCATATTATATCCTGCAAATGGTACCATTTTTGCACCAAGTGCTTCATGTGTTGATGATAAGGCCGTATTTTTCATGCGATTCCAGTTTGAATTCTAAAGGGCAAAACTACGTAAATTTTGATTGATTTTGTTTATAAAAGTTCTGTTAAAAGTCAATTCACATTAAGTTTAATTATGTATTTTCATCAGCGATAAAAAATCGTTACAATGAGAGTTAAATTTTCAATATTATTATCACTGTTTTTTGTTTTGGCTGTCTTTGCCCAGGAAGGCTTACCAACCGATTATCTTTCCTCTGAATTTCATAAAAATAGACGCGAAGCGCTTCGGCAAAAAATGCCTGAAAATAGCGTTGCCGTGTTTTTTGCCAATCCGGTTAGAAATCGTGCAAATGATGTTGATTATGTGTACCATCAGGATCCAAATTTTTACTATTTGACAGGTTATAAAGAACCGCATGCTGTACTCCTGATTTTTTCAGACATGCAAACCGATGACAATGGGAACGCTTTTAACGAAATTGTATACGCCCAGGAACGTAATGAATTGTGGGAGATGTGGACAGGACGCAGACTTGGAGCAGAAGGTGTTAAAAAAGAATTGGGATTTGAGGTGGCCTTTAAGGGTGCTGAATTCTTAAATTCCGGAATCGATTTTATGGCCTTTGATAAGGTGATGTTTAATGATTTCAGGGATGATTATCGTGACTCCGGAAGGAATACGGCCGACCTATTTGACCTTATTAAATCGTTTAAGACCCAGGTTGGGTATTATGTAGAAGCATCCAGCGTTAATGTCACGAACGATAACCAGATCGATCAAAATAAGGAAGGGGCTGTCCCCTTGCAGCGTGCAAAAATAGATACCCAAACGCTCAATAAATTTATGGGCGAATTACGCCAGATAAAAACCCCTGAGGAAATGAAATTGCTAACCAAGGCAATTCGTATTTCGGCCCAGGGCCAGATTGAGGTCATGAAGGCGATGCATCCGGGCATGTCGGAAACAGAACTACAAGGGATTCATGAATACGTCTATAAAAAATACGGCAGTGAATATGAAGGTTATCCTTCCATAGTAGGAGCTGGAAATAATGGCTGTGTTTTACATTATATAGAAAACACAAAAACCAAAGTTGAGAATGATTTGGTACTCATGGATTTGGGTGCCGAATATCATGGTTATACAGCCGATGTCACACGAACCATTCCTGCGAATGGCAAATTCAATCCTGAGCAAAAGGCGATTTATGACCTGGTTTATGAAGCACAGGAAGCAGGTATCGCAGCTGCCATTGTTGGTAACAACGGAGGTTCGACCCACAATGCTGCTAAAGAAGTGATCAATGAAGGATTGGTGAGGCTCGGAATAATTAAATCGGTTGACGAAAGACATATGTACTTTCCACATGGTACGTCCCATCATATTGGTCTTGATGTCCATGACCTCAATACACGGGGGAACTATGAAGCCAATATGGTCATTACAGTCGAGCCCGGAATTTATATTCCTGACGGAAGTCCCTGTGATGAAAAATGGTGGGGAATCGCTGTTCGTATTGAAGACGATATATTAATTACTGACAACGGCCCTGTAAATCTTTCGGCCGAAGCACCGCGTAAATCAGATGAGATCGAAGCGATGATGAAAAAGAAAAGCGCTTTGGATAATTTTAAGCTGCCAAAGCTGGATTAAGTTTTCAGTAAGAAGGCCTTTAACCCCTCATAGTTCTGAATGGGAATTGCTGATTTTTTCTTGCCCATAACCGATTGAATTTGTGCAGGCAGTTCGATTTTTTTCTGAATAACCTTTTCAACAACGTCTAAAAATTTTGTAGGATGCGCTGTTTCTAAAAACACACAGTGCGCATCAGGATGATTCTCCAAATAAGATTTAGCGCCTAAATAACCCACAGCGCCATGAGGGTCGGCTACATAATTATAATTATTGTAGATCTCCAGCATGGCCGAGCGAGTTTCTGCATCAGTGAAACTATAGGATGACAAATTCTCTTTTAAACGGTCAAAATCGTGTTGGTATATTTCCAGGATCCGAACAAAATTACTGGGATCGCCAACATCCATAGCATTGCTAATGGTTTGCACCGAAGGTCTTGGCTCATATGAATTGCTCTTTAAAAAATCAGTCACAACCTTATTCGCATTATTAGCTGCAATAAAAGTGTTAACTGGCAATCCTAGTTGCTGCGCCATCATGCCAGCGCAAATGTTCCCGAAATTTCCGCTGGGAACAGAAAACACAATTTTATCATGGGAAACCTTTAATCTCTTGTAGGCAAAAAAGAAATAAAACATTTGAGGTAACCAACGGGCTACGTTAATGGAGTTAGCCGATGTGAGTTGCAATTTTGATGTGAGTTCATGATCAAGAAAGGCACGTTTCACCATGTATTGGCAATCATCAAAAACGCCATCAACTTCAAGGGCCGTAATATTTTGCCCCAACGTTGTTAATTGTTTTTCCTGGATCTCACTTACTTTAGCGCTGGGATAGAGAATAACTACATCAACACCTTTAACACCAAGAAAGCCATGAGCCACAGCACCACCGGTATCGCCTGAAGTAGCAACTAAAACTGTGATTTTTTCAGAATTATTTTGATTAAAATATCCTAAACAGCGGGCCATAAATCTTGCACCAACATCTTTGAAGGCCATGGTGGGACCGTGATAAAGTTCCAAAACAGATATAGAATCATTTAAAGCAATAACAGGAAAATCAAAGGAGAGTGTATCTTCAATGATCTGTCGTAATTCTTTCTCCGGAATTTCCGGAAAAACAAATTGTTTAATGACTTCAAAAGCAATTTCTGTATCCGATAACTGATCAATAGTGTCGAAAAATGATTTTGGCAATGGTTGGATCGATTTTGGAAAATACAATCCTTTATCAGGGGCCAGTCCTTTGATGACAGCATTTTTAAAGGAGCTGTCCGGGGCTTGTTTATTTAAACTGAAATAGTGCATACATCAATTAGCTTGACAAAATTTTAATGCCTTCGGTATTGATCGTCGAGACATAAGTTTGAAATTCGATCTCTGATTTTGAATAAGCGTTTCTCATGGCCTGTTCAACTTCTTTAGCTTTGTGCTGTCCTTTGCTCAATGCAAAGATGGATGGCCCGGAACCTGAAATAGAACCACCTAATGCACCTGCATTATGTGACGCCAGCATGACTTCATTAAAGTAAGGGATAAGCTTGCTGCGATAAGGCTCTACAATAATATCCTGTAATGAATGGCAGATCAGATCGTAATCTTCAGTATGTAAGGCATGAACCAAACTTCCAAGGTTAGCCCATTGTTTGATCGCATCTTTCAAGGGAACCATTTCAGGAAGAATAGCTCGTGAATCGGCAGTTTTAATTTCGATCTGTGGATGAAGGATCGTTGCATAAAGTTCTTTAGGTGTTGGGATCGAAATGATCTCAAGAGGATCGATGCCTTTTACCAATGTAAAACCACCAAAAAGTACCGGAGCAATATTATCGGCATGTTCGCCCTGGCTGGCAAGGGCTTCTCCTTTCATCGCAAAACGGGTAAGCTCGGTTTTGTTATATGGCGAATTCAATAACGCATTTAATGCAAATACACTTCCGGCAGCACTTGCTGAACTACTGCCAATACCACTGCCTGGTTTTATGCCTTTATAGATCTCAATTTCAAATCCACAGTCCGGTTGGGCATCTTCATAAAGGGCCAAGGCACTGACGCCAGCAACATTTTTATCTATATCGAAAGGCAGATCATGACCTTCTATCTTAGTAATTTTTAATCCTTTTTCCGTTGTTTTTCTAACCACCATTTCATCGCCAACACTATCCAAACAGAAACCAAGGACATCATAGCCACAGGCCACATTGGCAACAGTTCCAGGAGAAAATATTTTAATTTCGTTCTTCATATTAATTATTGGCTACACGCATAATATCTGCAAATAAACCGGAAGCAGTCACATCTGCACCGGCTCCGGCTCCTTTAATTATTAGTGGTTGTTCTGCATACCTGTCGGTGTAAAACATAACAATATTATCTTTTCCTTCTAAATTATAAAAGGGATGACCTGGCGGAATTTCCTCCAATCCAACTTTAGCATTACCTGCACTATATTCGGCAACAAATTTTAACTGACAGTTATTTTTTTCTGCCGATGCATATAATTCCTGATAATAAGATTCATCTGCGATCAGCGTTTCATAAAAGGCTTCAACCGAATCGGCCTTCAGAGCAGCTTCAGTTAAAAAACCTTCACAATGAATATCTTTTAGATTCATGGCGACACCGCTTTCCCTGGCCAGGATCAAAATTTTTCGGGCCACATCAATACCGCTCAAATCTATTCTTGGATCGGGTTCGGTATAGCCTTCTTCCTGTGCCTGTTTCACCACGTAATGAAACCTGGTCTTATCACTAAAATTATTAAATACAAAATTCAAACTCCCCGATAAAACCGCTTTTATGGTATTGATGCGATCTCCGGAGGTTATTAAATGATTAAGCGTATCAATTATGGGCAATCCGGCACCAACATTGGTTTCGAATAAAAAAGGCGCATTATATTTCCGTGACAGTTGTTTGAGTTCCAGGTAGTGTTCATAGTCACTTGAACAGGCAATTTTATTACAGGCAATGACCGAAATACTCTCCTGAATATATTTCGAGTAAAAATTAGAAACTTCTTCATTGGCGGTCACATCTACAAAAACCGAATTTCGCAAGTTGAATAATTTTACCCGTTCAAAGAAGCCTTGCAGTGAAGCCTGATCTCCATTGGCCAAATCGGCCTTCCAGCTTTTTAAAGATAGTCCGTCGTCATTAAAGATCATCGTCCTGGAATTGGATAAGCCAATCACTCTTAAATTTATTTTAAAGTTGTCCTTAACAAATTTTTTCTGCTTACTAATTTGCTCGATGAGGCGTTCACCAACATTGCCGACTCCTGTAATGAACAAATTAACCTGTATTGTTTTAACTTCAAAAAAGCGTTCGTGGAGTACATTAAGGGCCTTCTTGACATCCTTTCGGTCAATGACAGCCGAGATATTTCGCTCGGAGGCTCCTTGCGCAATAGCCCGAATGTTGACGTTGTTTTTTCCCAGGGCACTAAACATCTTTCCGCTAAGGCCCTGAAGATTTTTCATGTTATTACCTACTGTGGCTACAATTGATAATCCATCTTCAACGATGATGGGATCAAGTTTATGGAGTGCGATCTCATTTTCAAAGGTTTTATTTATAGCTTGCTCAGCATTTTCAGCATCAGCTTCAGTGATGCCAAAGCATATGGAATGCTCTGATGATGCCTGAGTAATGAGGATCACATTGATCTTTTCCTGTGCAAGTGTTTCGAATAGCCGTTTGCTAAAGCCGGGAATTCCAACCATGCCGTTACCTTGTAGTGTGAGCAAGGCAATGTCATTGATGTTACTGATCCCTTTCACAATAGCATCGGCTCCATTTTCAGATGTCTCTGTAATGAGTGTTCCTTCATCGTCGGGCGACATAGTATTTTTTATGGCGATCGGGATATGCTTATCAAGAACGGGTTGTATGGTTGGTGGATATAGAACTTTCGCACCAAAATGCGATAATTCAACAGCTTCCTGATAGGTAATTCTTCGGATGGGTTTCGCCTGCTTTACTAGTTTCGGATTCGTTGTGAACATGCCGCTAACGTCGGTCCAGATCTGCAATTCATCAGCCTCAAGTGCGGCTGCAAGAATGGCGGCCGTATAATCGGAGCCGCCTCTGCCCAGGGTGGTTATTTCGCCTTTTTCCGAAGTGGAAATAAATCCGGGAAATAGGCTGACCTTATGATCATGCTCATTAAAAAAAGCACGAATGTTTTCCTCAGTCATTTTGAAATTAACAACGGCATTGGTATAATTGGTATCGGTTTTAATGAGGTCCTGCGAATTTTTCAGGACGGCATCAACACCGTTCGACTTTAGTGCTTCATATATGATCTTAGATGAAAGTAACTCTCCAAAACTCAGTAATTTATCCGTTATTTTTGGCGATAACTCGTTCGTGAGAAATAGTCCGTCAAGCAATTGTTTTAGTGCAGATAGATGCTTTGAAACGGCTTCCTCTACTTCAGTACGGCTTTCACTACTTATAAGTTCTTTCACCATATTGATATGGATCGTTCTTATATTTTCATATCCATTATTGTAAGCGGCATTCTTCTGAACGGCCAACTCTGCAACATCCAGTAATTTATCAGTTATACCTCCAACGGCAGAAACAACGACCACCAGTCGATCCTGATCAGATCGATCTTTTAATATTTGAATAACCTTATTGATGTTTTCAACAGAACCAACAGAGGTGCCGCCAAACTTTAGAACCTTCATTCCCGATGAATTAGATGTTTGCACTTAAACGTTTGCAGTTTTAACTGTATAATATTGACGAAGAACTATAACTAACAACCCTAACGGGTTGTCTCGGTTGTAAATGTACCAAAAACAGAACTGTTTCCTAAAAGGAAAGAGGGAAAAGTTCCTATATTTTGTTTTAATAGATGCATTTGGTCACTATACGTACCAAATGTATTATTTTTATAACCGTCAGAAAAAAAATTCTATAAGGAGATGAAAATATTCGCCAAGGAGCAAATTTATGCGGGAGATAAATTAACAGCCGAGAAGCAAGGCATAACATCAACCGAGTTGATGGAGCGTGCCGGGACTCAGATCTTTAATTGGCTGCATGCCCGTATGCAGGGCGCCCAGGTACCCATTCATGTCTTCTGCGGAATCGGGAATAATGGGGGCGACGGTTTAGTGATCTCACGTCATCTCATAACGCACGGTTATAATGTCATAACCTATGTTATTAATTGCAGTGATAAGCGTTCTAAGGATTTTCTGGTGAACTATGATCGCATTAAAACCGTAACTAAAAAATGGCCTATACTTTTATCTTGTAGTGAAGATTTTCCGGCCATTCATCAGGATGATATTATCGTTGACGCAATTTTTGGTATTGGATTAAACCGACCTGCCGATGATTGGGTGAAGGCCCTCTTTCAACATTTCAGGACCTCAAAAGCATTTACCTTGTCCATTGACATGCCTTCTGGATTATATGCCGATAAGGTTCCTGAAGATGAAAATGGAGTCGTTTGGGCCAATCATACCTTGAGTTTTGCCTCACCCAAATTGGTTTTCTTTTTACCGGATACAGCGCGATTTACACAGCAATGGGAATTGATCGATATTGGATTGGACCAGGAATATTTAATGACGACCAATACCGAAGCTGAGCTCATAGGAAAATTTGAAGTCCTTCCATTTTATAAACCGCGACAAAAATATTCACACAAGGGTGATTACGGCCATAGTGTGATCATTGGCGGGAGTTATGGAAAAATTGGGGCCGTTTGTCTGACAAGCAGGGCAGCACTGTCAACTGGAGCCGGCCTGGTTTCAACCTATGTCCCAAAATGCGGCTATGATATAATACAAACCAATTTACCGGAGGCCATGGTGATCACCGATCAGGCTGATGATAGAATCACCAACATTCACTATGAACTCGAACCAACTGTGGTTGGTTTAGGTATCGGACTTGGCACCGATTCAAAAACCATACAGGCATTAGAGTCATTTTTAAAGACCAATAAGTCTCCACTCGTGATCGATGCCGACGGTATCAATATATTAGCAAAGAAAAAAGAACTATTAAAATTATTAGCACCTCAAACCATATTGACACCGCATCCAAAGGAACTGGAACGTTTGATCGGTAAATGGGATGATGATTTCGATAAACTAAAGAAGACCAAAGCACTTTCAAAAAAATACGATTTGATCATTGTTATAAAGGGTGCAAATTCAATTACCGTTGCCAAAGAGCAGCTTTTTATTAATTCAACGGGGAATCCGGGTATGGCAACAGCAGGCAGTGGTGATGTATTGACCGGGATTATTACAGGCCTTATTAGCCAGGGATATGACCCGGTTATGGCAACTATCTTTGGCGCATACCTTCATGGAAGGGCAGGAGATATGGCCGTTCAGGTCATGGGCTATGAAGGCCTACTTGCAAGTCATATCATTAATTATATAGGTGAAGCCTTTAAGGATCTGTTTAAGCGACCTGAACAAACACAAGTTGAAGAACCTCAGGAAGAAGAAACCAAGGCTGAAGAGCGGTAATAAAAAAAAGCCATCCGAAGACAGCCCTTTTTTAAAAAAACACTTAATATATTATAGTTTCAATTCTTCAAAAAGTTTGACCAGTTTCGGGTCTGAAGGTCGGGGTGCATCAGCAGTTACAATGTTTCCTTCCGGATCAATTAATAAAAATCGCGGAATCCCTTCAATGGCATAATCAGTAACAAACTTCGAATTCCAATCATTATCAGCAAAAAGCTGAATGCCACCAAGTTCTTTGTCCTTGACCATTTCTACCCAGGCACTATGGTCCTTGGCTTTATCTATTGAGGTACTTACAAACTCAATATTATTGTTGTGGTATTTGGCTTCCACCTCTTTTAAATATGGGATTTCGCGTTTACAGGGTCCGCACCAGGTGGCCCATACATCAACATAAACATACTTGCCCTTAAGATCTGTTAACGACATTTCTCCACCTTTATGATTTTCATAATTTTCGAAAACGGGAGACGGCATTCCTTTTGCCAATAATTTCACTTTCTCATACTTCCTGGTCAGTTTCGCCTTTAATTCTTCATCAGATGACATGGCCATGATACCATTATAATAGGCTTCGTTGTGCTCGTTGTTCGGACCAACTTCATAATTGAGCATCCTGGCAAGATCGGTTTTTAATGCCTCAGATGCCGAAGTCTTTAGGACCTCAAAAATTTCTGCCGGATGATCACTTTCTCTTAAAGTCATTGAATAGTGATTTTGAACCAAGCGTTTGTAATTGGACAAACTTTGATAGTATTCAGCATTTGTAAAATCAACGCCATCCAGGAGTTTCAAAAAATCATCCGAAGCTTTAAAATCATCCTTTTTTGCAAAATACTCATGGTACGATGGATACTGCTGCAAATTGGTTAGGTGTTCAAATTCAAGGTTCTTCGATTCCAATACCATAAATTCATCATCTATGTTCTGTGCGTCATCGAGCAGTTTTACTTTTGCATCTTTAAGCGCATTCACTTTTTCTAGAAAGGCTTGTTCTTCCATTGCAAAAACCTCTGAAACACTGCCTGACATGTTTTCGTCGGTCAAATATTTAGCTGCTAAATAATTATTGACTTCAGCACCTGGTCCAGTAAAACTGATGGATTCATCAAATTCTTTTGTGTCAAGCGTAAGACCTAACTCATAACCTGGAGCTAGATACACCGAGGCGTTTTCCCTACCATGAACAAAGGTGTAATAGCCTCTATCAACCCGAAGTGTATCGGCGAAGGCATTGTTCTCATCTAAATTTATTTCTGAAATCTTTTCTTTCCCCTTGTAAATATTTACCGTACCATCTACCGGATTTTCAATTTGACCGGAGATCAAGGCATAGTCGATTTCAGGCTCATTTTTACAGGCAACAAACACAACTGCTACCAATAACAGGACCATAAGTTTTTTCATCGGATTGATTTTAGGTTTTGCAAATTCGACCAAAAATAACAAAGCCAAATAAAATACACTGAATAATTAACATTTATTTGGATATATTTTAGTGTTTGTCGTATTTTGAAAATCAAATATTCTAAGCATGGAGGACTATCATTTAATTATAAATCGACCGCTGGATTTACACGATATTAATGAAGTTATCAGATCCAATAAGAAATTAAAATTATCGGAAGAATCGAAACAAAAAATAGTCCAATGCCGTCAATATCTCGATAAAAAACTCGAAGAAAGTGATCGTCCTTTCTATGGCATTAATACTGGTTTTGGATCTCTGTCGAATGTGAAGATCAATGATCAAAATTTGTCCAGACTGCAACGTAATTTGGTCATCTCACATGCCTGCGGTACCGGAGAGTTTGTTTCGGTTGAGATCGTAAAGCTCATGCTGTGGTTTAAAATAAGGTCACTTAGTTTTGGACATAGCGGCGTTCAGTTGGAAACCGTGGAGCGTTTGATCGATTTCTATAATAAAGATGTTTTTCCCGTTGTTTATACCCAGGGGTCTTTAGGCGCCTCTGGTGATTTGGCTCCATTAGCACATTTAACGCTTCCTATTTTGGGAGAAGGTGAAGTTTGGTATGAAGGGAAGGTGAAAGCCTCTATGAAAATACTCAATCATTTTGGTTGGAAACCCATTGAACTTAAATCGAAAGAAGGCCTTGCCCTGC
This sequence comes from Flavobacteriaceae bacterium, assembly GCA_013001965.1. Lineage (GTDB taxonomy): Bacteria > Bacteroidota > Bacteroidia > Flavobacteriales > Flavobacteriaceae > JABDLA01. The sequence continues at coordinate 39,758 of JABDLA010000096.1, forward strand.
TTAATGGGACCCAGTTCATGAGTGCCTATGGCATTCACCTGCTCTTAAGGAGTCATAAACTGGCCTATTTGGGTGATTTGATCGGTGCAATTTCCCTGGATGCCTATGATGGATTGATCGAACCATTTAATGACCTGGTACATTTGGTGCGTCCGCATAGCGGACAAGTAAAAACGGCAAAGCGTTTACAGCATTTATTGGAGGAAAGCGAACTTATAAACCGTCCAAAGGATCATATCCAGGATCCCTATTCCTTCCGTTGTATGCCCCAGGTGCATGGAGCAACAAAAGATACAATTGATTTCGTGGAGAAAACCTTTATTACAGAGATTAACGCCGTGACCGATAATCCTAATATATTTTATGCTGAGGATAAAATAATATCCGGCGGAAATTTTCACGGGCAGCCTCTGGCACTGGCATTTGACTATTTAAAGATTGCCATGGCCGAATTGGGCAATATTTCGGAAAGACGCACTTTTCAGCTTGTTTCCGGACAAAGAGGACTCCCTGAATTCCTCGTAGACAATCCAGGCTTAAATTCCGGTTTTATGATCCCACAGTATACCGCGGCCAGTATTGTTAGCGCCAATAAGCAATTGGCAACTCCGGCAAGTGTGGATTCAATTGTAAGTTCGAACGGACAAGAAGACCATGTTAGTATGGGAGCAAATGCTGCAACACAAGCCTTAACGTTAATAGATAATATAGAAAGGGTTCTCGCCATCGAATTATTTAATGCATCCCAGGCACTGCATTTTAGAGAACCATTAAAATCATCACCTTTTATAGAAGCCTTTTTAAAAGCCTACAGAAACGTGGTTCCATTTGTTAAAGAAGACATATTTCTGCATCAGGAAATCATGAATTCAATACGCTTTCTTAATGCTCTAAACCTTGATAATGAGGCACTTTATAACTAATGATCTGCGCCACTTATTCGTCCAAATACTCAAATATTAGTTGAACTCATTTGGAATTAACTATTATTCACCATAATTTTGATAATAGAAGTTAAAGTAGCGTTAAATCTGCTCGAAGCTTCGCCAAAACCGCAGCATTTTCTGCGGTTAATTCCTACTCTGAAAATTGTTTAATAGCATAGCAATTTGATTGATTACTAGCATTTTACTGATTTGATGATTATCTAAGTATAGTCATTGATTTAAGCCGATTTTGGCTGTTTAAGAAGTCCGCTTTTTTTTAACAGTCCTGTATTGGTTTAACCCTTATCTATTTATGGCTTAGTGTTTTTCTTATTTATGGAAAATAGCGTTAGCTATTTGAGGATGTTAAAATAATTTTAATTAAATCTAAATGTTATGTTTATGAACAATTTTACCAAAAGTAATGGTAAAGCCTACTGGCAATCTATTACGAATTTGACATGTTGTATCAGAAAACTTAGCGGGAATTTAAAAGGTAGCACGACGAGCTTATTGCTTGTTATGCTTTTTTTATTTTCTGTGAGTTCTTTGAATGCACAAATTTCAAAAGATCAACAACAAAGGAGTTCTGATCTAAACCTCTGTTTAGAAGATATTCCTGCACCTTTTAATGAGGCAGACGTTGCTGATCTTTATGATTTTTTATGTGATCCTGGTGATGAAGCAATCGCTGTTCTTCAGGATTTTGTGATTACAGGACAAGATGGCACCGGAGAAGGTACCGATTGCTCCTGGGCAGTTACTTATACTTATGATATCTATTGTAAGGAAGTTTCTGGTGATCCAATCGATAAGTTCATCATCGATTATGATGGTGGCGACACTGAAGCTCCTCAATTAGAGGGCAATTTACCAACAGGAGATTCTGGCCTTAACTTGTGTTACAATGAAATTCCGGCAGGACCAACTGAGGCAGAAATAGCTGCTCTTTATTCAGACAACTGCGGAAACGTAAATGTTACTAAGTCGGGTGAGCCAACTGGTAATGATTGCGAATGGTCGGTTACTTATCTCTACCAAATTGTAGATGATTGCGATAATTCGGCAGCTGATGTTGAGATCACTTATAGTGGTGGAGACGACGAAGCTCCTGAATTAGGGAAAGATGCTGTAGTTCCAACCGGTGAAACAGGATTAAATGTTTGCTATGCTGACCATCCTGTAGGGCCAACTGAGGCTGAAATTGCTGCATTATATACCGATAATTGCGGTAATATAAACGTAACAAAGACATCTAATTTTAAAGGTGATGATTGCGGATGGAAAGGTGAAGTCATGTATGTTATCGAAGATGACTGCGGAAACCAGGCCGAATCAATCATTTTATTTTATAACGGAGCCGATACAGAAGATCCTGTACTGGATTCCTTCCCAGATGATTTCGAAGTTTCATGTATTGATGTGATCCCTTCGGCTGAATCTATAACATTTACTGACAACTGTACTGAAGGCAAGAACAAAGCCTCTTCTTCTGATGATACATCAGGATTAGGAATCGCTTGTGAAGGTGGTATTGTGATCAGAACGTGGACTGCTACAGACGACTGTGGTAATTCTTCTTCTCACAGTATTACGATTACTGTTCTTCCTGCACCTCCTGCAGAATTTGAAGATCCGGCTGGATATTCAATAGATTGTTCGGAAGTTGCGAATCACGTACCGCTTCCATTAGGATATTCTAATGGCGCCCTAGGTGCTTGCCTTATTGAAGGTGAAGCTCCTGGAACAGCTCAATCTTTCGAAGGTAGCTGTGGTCAGTTTGAAGTAGACTATGAATTTACAGATGAATGTGGTCGTACAATTATGGCAAAACGCATTGTTACTGTAACAGATACGACACCTCCGGTTATCGAGCCTGGTGCATCTGACCTTGTGGTTGAATGTGATGGAGCCGGTAACGCTACTGAATTAGCCGATTGGTTAGCCAGTAATGGTGGTGCCAGTGCAACTGATGATTGTGGAAATGTCACCTGGTCAAATGATGCCGGTGCACTTTCTGATGAATGTGGAGCAACTGGTTCTGTTACTGTAGAATTTACTGCAACTGATGATTGTGGTAATGAAGCTAAAACAACTGCTACATTCACGATTAGAGATATTACACCTCCAACCATTGATACGCCGGCATCCGACCTTACGGTTGAATGTGATGGTCAGGGTAACCAAGCCGATTATGAAGGTTGGTTAGCTAATTATGGTGGCGCTTCTGCAAGTGATATTTGTGGAGATGTTTCATGGGGTGCTCAAGTTATTGATGGAGCAGAAAACTGTGGTAATACAGGCTACTATATCGTACGATTTACAGCAACAGATGAGTGTGGCAATTCTGATTATACAGATGCTAAATTCGAGATCATCGATACAACACCTCCAACAATCGATCCGGGTGCTTCCGATTTGACTGTTGAGTGTGATGGCGAAGGAAACCTGGCAGAATTACAAGCCTGGTTAGATTCAAATGGTGGTGCTTCTGCAACCGACGTTTGTAACGATGTAAGCTGGACTAATGATTTCTCTGGTCTTTCTGACGATTGTGGATATACAGGTACAGCGACAGTAATATTTACTGCAACTGATTCTTGTGATAACAAAGCTGAAACTTCAGCGACATTTACAATTGTAGATACACTTAGCCCGCCAATTACAACTGAAGCGCAAGATGCTTCTGCTGAATGTGATGGACAAGGTAATCAAGCCGAATATCAAGCATGGTTAGCTAATAACGGTGGAGCAATAGCTCATGATATTTGCAGTGATATAAGCTGGTCATACGTAGAAGGACCCTTTGTTCCCGCTTGTGGATTAACAGGTTCTTATACTGTTTTGTTTACAGTAACTGACGATTGTGGATTGAGTTCTTCAACAGAAGC
>JABDLA010000144.1 GCA_013001965.1 Flavobacteriaceae bacterium
TTTCTCAGAATGGGAAAATTGGCCGATTTTTTTCCCTCATCAGCCATTCAGGGAATGCTTGCTGCCATTGGGCTTATAATCCTTGGAAAGCAGTTTCACATTATGCTTGGCAACAGAATATCGAGAGAATCGAGTATAGATTATTTATTTGAGATACCGGCAACAATAAAAGCTGCATTCACGCATGATGATGTGGGATTGACCTATGCGGCCATTGCCGGAGTATTAAGCCTTGCCATGATGGTCTACTACCCAAAAATAAGGAACAAATACCTTCAGCTTGTTCCTGCGCCAATGTGGATTGTTCTTCTATCGATAAGCTTTAGTTATTATTTTGAGCTTGTAGCCAAACAACCTAATCCCATACATCCTGAATATATGCTTTCAGGAATTCCAAATGTTCAGGAGATCATCGCTCAAATCCCAACTCCGGATTTTTCACCAATCTCCAGCATACCATTTTGGTCCAGTGTCCTTGCCTTAACGTTGATTGCCAGCATTGAGTCGTTATTGAGTATTAAGGCGGTCGATAAGCTGGATCCTGAAAAACGTCGTTCTAATGTAAACAAAGACTTAAAGGCTTTGGGGCTTTCAACTATCGGCAGTGGGTTTCTGGGAGGACTCAATGTTGTGACTGTAATCGCCCGAAGCTCTGTTAATGTAAATAATGGGGGAACTAATCGTTCGGGGAATTTCTTTCATGCTGTTTTCCTTTTGCTGTTTATTGCACTTTTCAGCACACAACTAACCCGTATTCCCTTACCTGCACTCATGTCAATCCTGGTGTTCACGGGCTATAAACTTGCCTCACCGGATGTAGTGAAAAAAATATTCTATATTGGAAGAGAACAGCTAATAATCTTTTTTGTAACACTTTTTTTTACACTTAAGATCGGTATTATATCCGGAATAGTTCTGGGGGTTATTTGTACTTTCCTGATTCATATTGTTCTCAATAAAAATATTGCGCTGTTTATGAGAAATTTTCTCAAGCCAAATGTATTGATGTACAAAGAAGGTGGTGGGGATAACAATTATTATGTTAGTGTAAAGCACTTTTGTAGTTTCATGAATTACTTCAGATTAAAAGAAAAAATTGATGCGGTTCCGGAAGATCAGGATATAGTGATTGATTTCTCCCTTTGTCAATTTGTCGATCATACAGTTATGGAAAACCTTAATAGCTATCAGGAATTGTTCAGTAAAAGAGGGGGGCATTTTGAAGTGATAGGCTTAGATATGCATGGCGCTGACTCTAAACATCCGTTTGCGCTCCGACGAATTTTACCAATCCCGAACTTGCTGTCAAATTTCACCAAGCGCCAATCATTGCTTGAAGAACTCGCCAAGGAATATGAACTCAACTATGATCCGTCAAAGAGTAAAGAGGTTCAATTTCTTCGAAGCTTTTTATTTTTTAAGACCAAAAAGGTAAGCCATTTATACAATCGTTTGTCTGATGAAAAACATATCACGAGCATTTTTGATGTTGAGTTTTCAGAAGGGGAATTCATCGCTAAAGAGGTTGTAAGAACAACAATGATGCATATTGAACTGGATCAGAATATGCCTGAATTTACATTAGATAGAGAAGGGCTATTAGAGCGATTTTATGCGTTGGCCGGTTTTAAGGATATTCCTGTTTTGGATCATCCTGATTTCTCAAGCCGCTTTTATCTATTGGGTGAGGATGAAGAAGCAATTCGTGCTTTCTTTACAACAGATCTCATTCATTTCTTCGAAAGTAATCCGTATTATCATGTTGAATCAAATGGTGATTCCCTGGTTATTTTTGGTCGCGAACGCCTTGCAAGTATTAAGGAGTTGAAAGCACTTCTTGATTTTGGAAACCGCCTTAAAGATGTTGTTCAAAATATTGGAAAAAACCAGTCTGATTTCTAAGGTTTTATTATTTTGCACCTTCTATATTGAACTATGCAATTATATGCTGTAAATGCCGGGAATTTTAAGCTTGATGGCGGCGCCATGTTTGGTGTGGTTCCCAAATCACTTTGGCAAAGAACAAATCCGGCCGATAGTAATAATATGATTGACATTGCGGCCCGATGTTTGCTGATAGAAGATGGTGATCGATTGATCTTGATCGATAATGGAATGGGAAACAAACAAAGTGATAAATTTTTTGGTTACTATTATTTATGGGGCGATGATTCTATTGATGGGTCTTTAGGGCAAATTGGTTTTCATCGTGACGAAATTACCGATGTTTTCCTTACCCATTTGCATTTCGATCATTGTGGAGGAAGTATCCAATGGAACGCCGATCGAACCGGATATGAGCCAGCCTTTAAAAACGCCCGATTTTGGAGTAATGAAGATCATTGGAAATGGGCGACTCAGCCAAATAAAAGGGAGAAAGCTTCGTTTTTAAAAGAGAATATTATTCCCATACAAGAATCCGGGCAATTAAAATTTATCGATTTGCCGAAATCAAAGCCCGTAGGAGCTTCCGATTTAGGGTTCGATGTGTTTTTTGCGAATGGCCATACCGATAAACAAATGATCCCAATGATCAGTTATAAGGAAAAAACAATATGCTTTATGGCAGATCTACTTCCAACTGCAGGCCATTTACCGGTTCCTTTCGTTATGGGTTATGACACCCGGCCACTCCTAACACTCGATGAAAAGGATCTGTTTTTAAATACTGCCGCCGATAATAACTACTATTTGTTTTTAGAGCATGATGCTCATAATGAAATCATAACCGTACAACAAACAGAAAAGGGTGTTCGTTTAAAAGAAAGCTTTAGCTGTAAAGATATTTTTAATTAAATCCTTAAACTATGAATTATATTAAATCGCTTTTGTTATCAAGCTTAATTGCCGTTGTGCTTTTTGGCTGTGGAGGAACTGCCGATATTTTGTCAACACCCGTTGAAAATATCGACAATACGCCGCTTAAGGTTTCCGAATTAACCGAAGCAGAAAAAAAACACTGGGGGCATCTGGACCTGGTAAGCGATACCATACCAGGAATGAGCTTAAATAAAGCCTATGGCGAGATCATTAAAGGAAGAAAGGGTGTGACCACTATTGTCGCCGTTCTCGATTCGGGAGTGGATATTAGCCATGAAGACCTGGATGATGTAATATGGAGAAATAAAGACGAAATCCCAAGCAATGGAAAAGATGATGATAACAACGGATATATCGATGATGTGAACGGTTGGAATTTCCTTGGGGATACAACTTACGAACAGTTAGAATTTGTTCGATTACTGGCCAGTGGAAACACCGGTGATCCCAGGTATGCAGAAGCACAGGCAGAATTAGATCGCAAATACAATGAGGCTTTAGGTCGTAAAACACAATATGAACAAATCTTGCAGCAAGTGATAACTTCAGATGAGGCTATTGCGAAGCATCTAAATAAAACGGAATATACGAGAGATGAGGTCAATGCCATTAAAACAGAAAACCAAACCCTATTACAACACAAGAGTGTTATACAACAAACCTATGGTTTCGGTATTGGGAGCATTACAGAAACGAAAAAGGCATTGAAAGATGGTATTGAGCATTTTACAGAGCAGCTCAACTATCATTTCAATAAGGATTTCAAAGGCCGAAAAACTGGGGATGATCCTGATGATTTTTCCCAAAAGGTGTATGGTGACAATAATGTTCATCCTGTGGGCAGCCATGAGCATGGTACTCACGTAGCAGGAATAGTTGCTGCCGAACGAAACAACGGTAAAGGCATTAATGGCGTTGCTAATAATGTTAAGATCATGCCGATCAGAACGGTGCCTAATGGCGATGAATATGATAAAGATGTTGCGCTGGCCATTCGATATGCTGTAGATAATGGTGCCAAGGTTATGAATTTGAGTTTTGGGAAATATTATTCGCCTCATAGTGAATGGGTAAGAGACGCCATAGCCTATGCAGGGGAAAAAGATGTGCTTATCGTTGCCGGCTCAGGAAACGAAGGATTTGATCTGGATAAAAGAAATAATTTTCCCAATGATGCCATTAATAACGGCCCTGAAGTGTCTAATAATTACTTGGCTGTCGGCGCACTAGAACCTAAATATGGCTCCGGTATGGTGGCTGGTTATTCAAATTATGGAAAGCAAAATGTTGATGTATTCGCACCGGGATCTTTGATCTATTCTACGGTGCCCGTAAATGATTATAAGAATCTGCAGGGGACTTCAATGGCCTCTCCGGCAGTGGCGGGAATTGCGGCATTAATCCGATCGCAATATCCAAGCCTCTCAGCTGCACAAGTGAAACAGATTATTATGGACTCGGGGCTGCCTGTAAAAACAAAAGTGGTCGTTGGCGGAGATGCATCAGACATTAGGCCTTTTGATAGCTTATCGTCATCCGGTAAAATGGTAAACGCCTATAATGCCCTGATTATGGCGGCTCAATTAGCAAATAAATAAATATAGATCCTATTTCAATGCGGAAGATTTTAGCCTCAATTTCCTGTGTTTTTATGTTGGTGTCCTGTGTTGGGACCACCAATCTAAGCGCTCAGGAATCGATGTCCTCTCAAAAGCCCAATGGTTATTGGCAACAACATGTTGATTATATCATGGAGATTGATATGGATGTTAAATCAAATACCTATAAAGGGATACAAAAACTGGTCTATACCAACAACTCACCCGATACTTTAAACCGGGTGTTCTATCATTTGTATTTCAATGCTTTTCAACCGGGAAGTGAAATGGATGTAAGGGCGCGATCTATTGCAGACCCTGATCCGCGGATTGGAGATCGCATTGTTCAATTGAAGCCCGATGAGATCGGTTTTATCAATGTTTCCTCCTTGAAACAAAATGGTGTTGAGCTCAGGCGTGAAACTGTAGGGACTGTTCTTGAGGTCGAATTAGCAAAACCTATTATGCCCGGAGAAAAGGTGACTTTCGATATGGTTTTTGATGCTCAGATTCCTGTTCAAATTCGGCGATCAGGTAGACATAACAAGGAAGGTGTCGCGTTTACGATGTCCCAGTGGTTTCCAAAACTCGCTGAATATGATTTTGAAGGCTGGCATGCCTATGAGTATATTCAAAGGGAATTTCATGGCGTTTGGGGAGATTATGATGTTAAGATCTCCATTGATAAAGATTATATAATCGGCGCAACGGGTTATCTACAAAACCCCAATGAGATCGGTTATGGTTATGAAACAGCCTCAGTAAAACGGCCTCCGGGAAGTAGATTAACCTGGCATTTTAAAGCGCCTAAGGTGCATGATTTTGCCTGGGCGGCCGATCCTGATTATGAGCACGATACTATTCAGGTTCCTAACGGTCCAATCTTGCATTTTTTATATAAAAAAGGCTTGAGTGCTGTGTATAAAAAGCACTGGAAACGACTACAGCCAATTGCAGTAGAACATTTCCAGTATTTTAATCAAAATCTTGGGCCTTATCCTTATAAGCAATATTCGATTATTCAGGGTGGCGATCGCGGCATGGAATACCCAATGTGTACTATCGTAAACGCCGAGAGAACATTTGGTGGACTCGTGGGAACAGTGGTACATGAAATTGCCCATAATTGGTTTCAATCGGTTATTGCAAACAATGAGGCTAAACATGAATGGATGGATGAGGGGTTCACCGACTACATTAGTGACCTTGCGCTTGATGAAATAAATGGCGAAAACTTTGATACTTCCATTGAAGACGCTTATAAAAGTTATTTCGAACTTGTGGGTTCGGGGGCCGAACAGCCTCAAACGACACATTCTGATCGGTATCGCTTTAATTTTAGTTATTCGGCCTATAGTAAAGGCGCAGTGTTCCTTGCTCAGCTTGGTTATATTATTGGTGAGGAGCATTTAAAACAAACCTTAAAAACATATTATAAAGAGTGGGCATTTAAGCACCCAACGCCCAATGATTTCATTAGGGTTGCTGAAAAAACTTCAGGCTTAGAGTTGGACTGGTATTTGATCGATTGGACCCAAACCACAAACACCATTGATTATACGGTCTATAAGGTAGATGGCAGAAGCATTTCTTTAGGGCGTATTGGTCTGATGCCTATGCCAATTGATGTCCGTGTTACATATTCTGATGATAGTGTTGAAGATTTTTATATTCCACTGAGAATGATGCGTGGAGAGAAGCCAAGTTCGGCAACATTACTAACAGATTGGGCGTGGTCTTACCCGCTTTACACCTTTGAGGCCAATAAAGATGTTAAATCGGTTGAAATTGATCCAAAGCAATTAATGGCTGATATCGACCGAACAAATAATAAAATGTAAGGCTTAATTTGACTGTCCTTTATACCAGGGGAGGTTTCTATATGCGTCAATTTTTGAATTGCGTTCCCGGTTATTTAACCTGAGATGCGTTCTGTCCAATTGTTTATTTCTGTATCCTAAAAGGTGAAAGATGGGTTTCGCCATAAATCGAGCAATTTTCAGGTCGACCTGAAGGCCATTCTTTTGTTCATCCTGCCAGGAAATTCCGGGAAGTATCGCGAGTAGATTATCTGCCTTAGTCCTTCTGAGTATTGCAGATAATCTTAGGAAAAACGGACTGATCTTTTTTATTAGAAAAAATCCTTCCCTGCCTCTGTTCTGATATAGAGGCATGAATATTTTAGCATCTTTCGGAGCCACCACGTCTTTGCCATTTCTTTGAGCTAAAAGTGTTCCTTTTTTGATCAGCTGAAAACTTTTGAAATCCGGCTTCATTCTAAAGTCCTCCCCATTGGACAATTGATAGAGATAGATGATCTCAAAAACCTCTTTGATTTCCTTCGCGTCCTGTTTAAGCAGATTAAAGTAGCGATCGTAATCGGGTAGGCTTGCTTTTTTAATGGACCCGGAATGGACAAGCGATAAATAGATGAATGCTTCGCCGTTGGTGATGGCGTTCTTCATATCGTGTTGCCCTGACTCAAACCCGATTGAAACATAGCCTTTTGTGTTTAAATAGCTAAGCAAAGGGCCATCCAGATATTCCTCTATTCCTAGCACAATGGGTACCGGAAATTGCCTTGAAAACTTTCTGTTGATCAAGGCGTCATTAATGGTAACAAAGGGCAGGGTTTGGCTTGAGGTGGTGTGGAGGTCAATAAAATAAAAAGGGGCTTGGCCCTTATTAAGAATGTCCTTTAAAATTTTGTGAATCTCTAATAATTCCTTTTCATCGGGATTCAATTGATCGCTTTGATGAAGCCGTTGAATGTTTTTCTCTGTCCATATCCTGTTTAGGTCATCATACAAAAATCGTTGACCTTTATTAAGCGCACTAAGATTCCCGGCTATGCCATAAACTGAGCCTCGAATATCACCTTTGTCAATGCTATTAAAAACCTGGTGCAATGCAAATACTCCGGCCGTTTCATTGCCGTGGATGCCTGCAAAAAAAATGATGGTTGGGCCGCTTTGAGAGCCCTCAATTTTACCAATAAACCGGTCTACATTAATGGTTTCGTTTAGCGCTTTATTATAGACTTGGACCATTAGTTTAAATATCTTTTGATGTCATAATTCCAATTAATTGCTTTTCATGAACTACAGGAAGGCAATTAATATTGTTGTCATCCATAAGGTTTATGGCTGTATTGAGGTCTTCAAATTGATTAATTGTTATCAAATCGGTAGTCATTATGTCGCTTACTGCGCTTTGAAGTTTAAGGGGGTCATTCAGGTTTTCAATGTCCTCCCAGCTTATCAATCCGACTAATTCCTTTTCGGAATTGATCACGGGCATGTGATGTATTCGTTTCCACTGCATCATTTTTAACACGAGTTCCACACTGTCCTTTTCGTCCACTGAAAAAATCTCCGTGCTCATAAGATGTTTAACCTTTCTCTTTTCTTTGAATTTAGGCAATGTTTGCTCGCCTAACAAGTTCCATGTGGAAATAGGATAGTCCCTCATTTGTTTTTCATGCATAACAGCTGTTAGGGTTTGAAGAGCCTCGTATGGCTTCATATTGGCAAGCAGTCTTCTATAGCTGATTTTCATCCACTGCGAACCTGTATATGAATTTACTCTATTTTCAATTATTGTCAGATAATGCTCTACGTCTTTAGGTGTAACACCCATTTTATAAAGGCCGCGATAAGCTATTGGTAAAAATTCATCCAATATGAGTTGATGGCTTGGGACGTATTTACCGTTCCAAAAAAACTGTGTAGCCATGCCATAGCGGGCGGCATTAAAAAAGTTTGACTTAGCGTCTTTAAAGTCCATTTTTAGATGGATATTATCATATTTTTTGGGGCGGCCAACCATAATGCCAATCCAGAACATCATGTTTGCTATTTCATCTGAAATAGTTGGTCCTGAAGCGATATATCGATTCTCAATGCGCAGATGAGGTTTCCCTCCTCCAACACCATAACAAGGCCTATTCCATCTATAAACAGTGCCATTATGAAGGTTCAATGCCTTTAACTTAGGAATCTCACCATTATTCAGCATCTCAACACTGTCTTTTAGATATTCGGCTGTTATTAAGCTTCTGAATCTTGAAATATTGTCCTTAAAAATGTCTGATGCCGAGCCCATTGCCCACTCACTGCCAAAACTAACACGAGATTGTTTTTCATTTAGCAGAAATGAATTTGCCCGCGTATCTACACTTTGGGTAAATAGCGCAATTCGTGTTTCATCCCAAAGTTCTTTTCCGAAAAGCAACGGTGAATTCGTACAGATACTTAAAACCGGGCCGGAAATGGCTTGAGCCCAATTGTATTGTTCGGTAAATTCATCCGGATTGACCTGCAAATGCATTTGAAAACTTGTATTACAGCCCTCGAGCATAACGGTATCATGCCTTAGATTGAGCTCGTCGACACCTTTAATATGGATTTCGAAATTTTCCTTTCGCGACTCACTTATGGCCTCGTTTAGCACGAAATAACGTTGCACATCGGTCATGTTGTCGATGGTTACGTGTTTTAATGCTAGGGTTGGCAATATTCCTGATAATAAAATGGACGCATCATGTTTTTCGGCTGCGCGCTCAGCAAGAATCAGCTTTTCTTTAAGTTGATCGGCCAATTTTGAAAAACAATCCCCTTTGAGTTCAAAGGGGTCTAAATTAATTTCCAGATTAAAATTACCTATTTCCGTGGTAAAATTATCGTCATCAATTGTTTTTAAAACCGGAAGCGCCTTGTGGCTTGGATTAAATTCACTTGTGATCAAGCAAAACTCCTGCTCGGCCCCAATGCGAATAGGCTCTTTTTCGATCATGCCATCGTTGATCATTTGATCCAATGCTTCAATATCACGAAGCAATTGATGAATGTAGTTAGCCTTATCTTTTTTTTCGCTTAGTTTAATAACTTTTAATTCTCCCATGACAATTTGAACTAAAATGAATTAAAATTCAATTTACTGAGAGATAAACACCTAAAAAATGATATTTATCATGCGTAAAATGCCTTAATTTCTATTTTTGTAAATATATGAAAGTGACCTATTCAAAAAGCGAAAAGTTAAAAAGCAAAAAACAGATTGACCAACTGTTCTCTGAAGGAAAAGCAATTGGTGAGTTTCCTTTAAGGCTGGTGTACATGCCAGCTTCATTCAAAGATGATGAGCTTATAAAAACCGGTGTTTCGGTGGGTAAGCAACATTTTAAAAAGGCTGTTGACAGGAATAAGATTAAACGATTGCTTAGAGAGGCTTACAGGCTCAATAAACCTTTGTATTTTAACAACATTACAACACAATATGCGTTGATGATTTTGTACATTGGTAAGGAAATCCCAAGCTTTAATGAACTAAATAATACAATGAAGACCCTGCTCAAGACATTTTCAAAAGTAGCTTCAGAATAAATTTAAAGAGATATGAAAAAGAAAATTCTCATTCCGATACTAGCCGTTACCATCTTTTTAACAGGATCGGCTTTTCAAAGTGATTTTTTCGAAATCGCAAAGCAAATTGAAATATTCACAACCATGTTCAAGGAGCTGAATATGAATTATGTTGATGAAACGAATCCTGGCGACCTCATGAATACAGCGATCAAGAACATGTTGAATGATCTTGATCCTTATACGGTTTTTATGAACGAACAGGATGTTGAGGCGGCCAGAATAAATAATACCGGCGATTATACCGGAATTGGAGCGAGTGTTAAAACGCTTAAAGACAAGCTTGTTATTGTTGAACCCTTTAAGGATTATCCTGCCGACAAAGCCGGATTAAAAGCGGGTGATGAAATAATAAAAGTTGAATCGGCTGTGGTTGCGAATTTTAAAGAAAATGCCGGAGACCTGCTGCGTGGATCACCCGGAAGCAAAGTGAATGTAACCTACCTCCGACAAGGTAAAACCTATACGGCCACAATCACAAGGCAAGCTGTAGAAGCAAAGGCTGTTCCATTATACAGTATGGTAGATGATAAAACCGGTTATATTGCACTGGCAAAATTTACCGCGACTGCGTCCAGGGAAACTTCAAATGCCTTAAAGGATCTTAAAGCGGATGGCGCCGAAAGAATTATTCTTGATCTAAGAGGTAATCCGGGTGGATTATTGCGTGAGGCTATTGCTATTGTTAACTTTTTTGTGCCTAAAGATCAGCTTGTAGTAACTACGAAGTCCAAAGTTGAAAAGTATAATAAAACCTATTTCACTCAAAAAAATCCGATTGATACACAAATTCCTCTTGTTGTGCTCATAGATGGTGGAAGTGCTTCTGCAAGTGAGATTGTGTCGGGATCATTGCAGGATCTTGACCGCGCTGTTGTGATAGGCACCCGAAGCTTTGGGAAGGGCTTAGTGCAAAGGCCGAAGCAATTGACCTATGGTACGCAGTTAAAAGTTACTATTTCAAGGTATTATACCCCTTCAGGGCGCTGTATTCAAGCCTTAGATTACTGGAATCGGGATGATAAGGGCAATGCCATACGGGTTAAGCAGGAGAATTACAATGAATTTAAGACCAAGAACGGTCGTTCGGTATTTGACGGTGGTGGTGTTCAGCCCGATATTGATATTGCCGATGCAAGACTGTCTACAATCACCAAGGCTATAGTGGCTAATGACTATATTTTCGACTATGCAACACAATATTACTATAATAACAATGTTGCCGACTCAAAACAGTTCAAATTAACCGATTCTGATTTTAATGATTTTAAGTCCTTTTTAAGAGCTAAGAAGTTCGATTTTGAAACAAAAACCGAAAAAGCGCTGGCCGATGCCTTAAAGGTGGCAAAAGAAGAGCAACTTGATAAAGAGCTCTCTCAAAGCTATCAGGCCCTTGTTAGTACGCTTAATTCGTATAAGAATAAGGCTATTGATGAGAACAAATCGCAATTAAAGGCTTTATTGGAAAATGAGATCATAAAACGGTATTTCTACAGGGAAGGGCTTCATGAGTACTATTTGGCTAACAATGAGGAGGTGAAAAGGGCTACAGAAATCCTTTCAAATCCTTCTAAATACCAATCCTATTTAAGGCCATAATACGCTCGTTTTTAACAGTTTTAAAAAAATTAGGTTATATTTATCCCGAATAACATTGTATTATGTTACGCCTAATCTACTTTATACTTCTTATTTCCGCGTGTTCCTATTCCCAGGAATTTACGCATAACGTATATTTTGATACCGATAAATATCACGTTAATGAAGAACAAGAGAAGAAATTCGACGTTTTCCTTTCAAAATTAGAGAGTATTGACATCGACAGGATCACTATTTACGGGTTTTGTGATGATCGTGGTACAGATGCTTATAATTTATGGCTATCTAAAAAACGTGCTAATATGGTGAAATGGCACTTTACCGACAATGAATTTGAAGAAGAATTGATTAAAGTGCTGGATGGTAAAGGTGAGGTTGCTTTAGAGGATGAGCAAACACATGATCTGCTTTTTACGAGGCAAAACAATAGAAGAGTTGATATACATGTAAGTTCAAAATCTCTTACTAAAGGTAAGGACTCCATTGAAATTCCTACAACGCAAACAATTTTAAAAGGTGAATTGAAGGTGGGGGACAGGGTGCGCTTAAGGAATATCTATTTTAAAACCGGTTACAGCTATGTAGTTCCTGAGTCTATACCAACTTTAAAAGCCATTGCAGATGTGCTTGTAGAAAGAACAGACATCTATTTTACCGTACAGGGTCATGTATGCTGTACTCATGATACCTATGATGCCGTAGACCGAAAAACCAATATTCGAAACTTATCAGTTGCCCGGGCAAAGTTTATTTATAACTACCTGCTTCGTAAAGGGGTTGATAAAAGGCGTATGAAATATGTCGGGCTTCGAAGAAAGTTTCCGCTTGGTGGTGAGCAAAAATATGACAGGCGTGTAGAAATTGAAATCACTTATGTGGTTAATAAGAAGCATTAACTTCTAACCATGGCGATATGAGGAATGCCATCTTCCAGATACTCCTCTCCAACTTGTATAAATCCTAAATTTTCGTAAAAATCAGTTAAATAAGTCTGTGCTGATAGTTTAATTTTTGGATTACTAAACTCTTGTGTAATCGCCTCTATGGTCGCGTTCATGATATCGTAGCCATATTTGGAATCGCGTTCGTTCTTTTGTACAAGGACACGGCCAATAGCTGCTTCAGTGAAATAATCGCCCGGTTTAAATGCTCGTGTGTAAGCAATCAAACGGTTATTTTTAAATCCAAGAACATGCAGGGCTTTTCGGTCCTTGCCGTCAATATCCTGATATACACAATTTTGTTCAACTACAAAGATTTCGCTACGTAATTGCAGTAGGTCATGTAATTCATCAATACTCAACTCATTAAAATACTTTGTTTTTATGTCTAGCATATTCAATCTTGTACTATAACTTCCTTGGCGTCACATTTACCGTATTCGGGTTGAATGTTAACGTGGTTGATTTGAAATTTAGTTTCAAGGATCTCTTCGATGGTAATCAGTATTGCGTCAAACTCTGAAAGGTTGATGTCCTTATTAAAATCGATATGCGCCTCAAGATGAATCTCCTTTTCATTAAGTTGCCAAAGGTGAATATGATGCACATTTTTAACCGAAGAAAGCTGCTGAAGTTCATCGACAATCGATTCGACCTGGATGCCTTCAGGTGTGAACAGCATTAGAACCTTAAATGACCGTTTTAAAAGATCATAACTTATGTAAATGAGATAAATACCTATAACGATTGTTAGAACACTATCCACCCAGTACAATTCGTAAAATTTCATTAGTAATCCGCCGATCAAAACTGCAACACTCGCCAACATATCTGTAAACAAATGAAGATACGCGCTTTTCATGTTCATGTTTCTTTTCGCATCCCGTTTAATCAATAATACACTAAATCCATTAGCAGCTATTCCAAGTAAGGACAACCAGATCACAAGATTGGATTCTATTTCCTGGGGATTCTGAAAGCGTTCAATCGCCTCGATGATCAGGAAGATTGCAATAACAACCAGTGTGGCTGCATTAATAAATGCCGCCAGGATCTCTGCCCTTTTATAACCAAATGTTTTATGAAGTGAAGCGCTTTTCTTTGAAAGTATTGCCGCGATATAACTTATAATTAATGAAATTACATCCGATAAATTATGAAGCGCATCACTTAATAAGGATAAACTACCTGAAATAAATCCACCTATAGCCTGAGCGAGTGTTATTATAATATTCAGGACTATAGAAATAAGAAGATTCCTTCCCTTTAGATCATGATTGTGAGAATGAGAATGATTGTGATTATGCGAATGCGATCTACCCATTTAGCAATGTGCCGGAATTTTACTGACCCGGCGTTCGTGTCGACCCCCTTCAAAAGCTGTGCTTAAAAAAGTATCCACCATTTCAATCGCCTGAGGTAAGGCGGTAAAACGCGCAGGGATACTTAAAATATTTGCGTTATTGTGTTGTCGAGCCAAGGCCGCAATCTCTTTCGTCCAGCATAAGGCTGAACGGACATCTTGGTGTTTATTCGCGGTCATATTAGCACCATTTCCACTGCCGCAGATAATTATTCCAAAATCAGAAGTTTTGGTTTGAATATCATTGGCAACCGGGTGAATAAAATCCGGATAATCAACGCTATCGTTGGTATCTGTTCCATAATTCGTGACCTTATAACCTTTGCTTTCCAACGCTTTTATGATCGCCCATTTATACTCGGTTCCAGCATGATCATTTCCTATAGATATTTTCATTTTTCAGATCTTTAATTTAAGCCTTAAAATTACGAAATTAAGTGGGAGTAATTTGCTTTTGTTAGTTTCCTTTTTAATTTGTTGTTAATATCTTTAACTTACTTTTTATAATTAAATTTTGCAGTTCTAAAATAAATTTCCAAAGAAAATTCATTTCGAAATAACCAAATAATCTTATTTAAAATCATTGATTTCTTTTTAACTATAATTACGTATTTATTAACTGTCGTCCCTAGAATTATTATTCAGTTTTATCTGTTAACATAGCTTATCAACAACTGTTAATTCAAATTCAAAAGTGTAACGCCTTCAAGGGTTTTTATAATATCTTGGTTGTTTACTAACTCTGATGAATTGTCAATAACGGAAATTCAAAACAAATCATGAAAAACTTATTATACAAATCAACAGACTATCATAATCATCATATTTTTTTTAATAATTAATAAAAAGATTATTATGTTAATATTAAATGTGAATAAACTTATGAATTAGCCCCTAAAATTAACTTTTTAAAGAGTAGTTTTGCTTACCTATAAAATAGAAGATGGCAAGAAAGAAGAAGAAGAGACGTTCTCCAAAGACAAAAAATTTCTCCAATAGTATCCTTACAATTTTAAAATCAGATAAATCCAAAAGCTTTAATTATAAACAAATTGCAGCTAAACTCGGGGTGATTGATGCAAGTGGAAGAAATCAAATCATAAAAAATCTTCAACGCTTAAAAGCGAAACAAGAAATAGAGGAAGTAGGTAGAGGTAAATTCAAAATAGTTGTTTCGAGTGATTACCATACAGGGATTATAGAGGTCAACTCCAGGCAAACGGGTTATGTGATCTGTGATGATTTTGATGAGGATATTTTTATCGCTTCCAATAATTTAAACCGTGCACTTGATGGCGATGAAGTTGAACTCTATGTTTTCAAACGCAGAAAACGAGGAAAGCTTGAAGGGGAAATAACCCAGATTATTAAACGTGCGAAATCTGAATTTGTTGGCGTTATTCAGATCAATAAGAACTTTGCTTTCGTGATTCCTGATTCCAATAAGATGTATGCCGATGTGTTTGTCCCAATTAACAAAACAAAGCGGGCAGAAGACGGAGATAAGGTACTGGTTAAAATTGAAGAATGGCCGGAAAAAGCCGATTCACCTATTGGGAAAGTCATTGATGTTTTAGGGAAACCAGGAGAACATGATACAGAAATTCATTCTATACTTGCCGAATACGGTTTACCCTATGAATTTCCGCATAAGGTAGAGCAATATGCCAATAATATAGATACGTCTATCACAGATCGGGAAATAAAAAAACGTCGTGACATGCGTGAGGTACTCACCTTTACTATAGATCCTAAGGATGCTAAGGACTTTGATGATGCCTTGTCATTTCAAGTACTGGAAAATGGAAATTATGAAGTAGGAATACATATTGCCGATGTCTCCCATTATTTAAAAGAAGGAACCATTCTGGATGATGAGGCCTACGAGCGAGCAACTTCTGTTTACCTGGTTGATCGGGTGGTTCCAATGTTACCTGAAATCCTTTCCAATAATGCCTGTTCCTTACGGCCGCATGAAGAAAAGTATACCTTTTCAGCAATATTTGAAATGAATGATAAAGCCGAAATGAAAGGACAATGGTTCGGAAGAACAGTCACTTATAGCGATGCGCGTTTTGCTTATGAAGAAGCCCAGGAAGTAATTGAAACCAAATCGAACAAGATTTCAAAAGACGTCTCCTTAACCAACAAAGCCTATACTGTTGATCGACCTATTGCTAAAGCTATTATAAAGCTCAATGATTTGGCGAAAATTCTTCGGAAAAAACGTATGCAAAGCGGTGCCATTTCATTTGATAAAGTAGAAGTCAAGTTTTTATTGGATAATGAAAATAATCCAACATCAGTCTTTTTTAAAACCAGTAAAGAAGCTAATAAACTGATTGAAGAATTTATGTTATTAGCAAATAAGAAAGTGGCTGAATTTATTGGGAAGCAAAGTCCGAAGAAAACTTTTATTTACAGAATTCATGACGAACCCAATGATGAAAAACTCGCTGATCTTCAGAATATCATTTCAAAATTTGGCTATAAATTGAATTTAAAGGATCGGAAGAGTATTTCAAATTCCCTGAATACACTTCTTAAAGATGTGGTCGGGAAAAAAGAACAAAACCTTATAGATACCTTGGCTATAAGAAGCATGAGCAAGGCTGAATATTCTGTACATAATATCGGGCATTACGGACTGGCATTTGATTACTACAGCCATTTCACCTCTCCAATTAGACGCTACCCTGATGTGATGGCTCATCGATTACTGCAGCATTACCTGGATCGTGGTAAATCGGCTAATGAAGAGCGTTATGAAGAACGCTGTAATCATTCGTCAAAGATGGAATATTTAGCGACCAAAGCTGAGCGTGACTCGATCAAATATATGCAGGTTAAATTTATGCAGGACCATAAAGATGAAGAATTCGTTGGTGTAATTTCAGGTGTCACCGACTGGGGAATTTATGTTGAAATTATAAAGAACAAATGCGAAGGCATGGTACGGATCAGGGATATAAAAGATGACCACTATACTTTCGATCAACAACAATACGCCTTGGTTGGAGAAGTCTCAAAAAACATATATCAGTTGGGCGAAGAGGTCATTGTAAAAGTGAAACAAGCCGATCTTGTTAATAAACATTTAGATTTCATCTTATTAGGTAAAGTTCATGAATAGGTAAAAAAATGTAATTTAGTGTAACATTAAATTTTAGAGCCTCTCATTAGTTTAAACTTCGTTAATGACAAAAGTAAGGCGTCATGATATTGACTGGATCAGGGTATTGGTTTTTGATATCCTGATTATTTATCATGTTGGTATGTTTTTTGTTCCATGGGGTTGGCATATAAAAAACAATGATATCGTAGAATGGATGCAATTACCCATGTTCTTCGTTAACCAGTGGCGCTTACCCATTCTATTTGTAGTTTCAGGTATTGGAACGCGCTATGCATTATCGTATCGATCTGGAAATGAATATATCAAAGAGCGCGTAAAGCGCCTGCTAATTCCATTAATTGTCGGAATCTTAATTATTATTCCACCACAGGTGTATCTTGAAAGGTTGGTCCAGGGCAATTTCACAGGAAATTTTTTTCAGTTTTATCCCAGCTTTTTCCAAGGGATTTATCCTACTGGAAACTTTAGCTGGCACCATTTATGGTTTTTACCCTACCTGCTTCTGATGTCATTAATTTTCACGCCACTTTTCTTAAGATGGCGCGCTTCTGAAAGCAAGTTTATAAAATGGGTTAAGCAACTTCTGAATAAATCACCGCTTTATATATACATTTTTACCATTCCTATATTGTTCGTTGAGGCCTTTATGGAACCCTTATTTCCGGTAACACTCGCACTTTATGGTGATTGGTACACCTTAATGCTATACGGGCTCCTGTTTATTTATGGATTTGTTTTAATCAGTACAGGTGAAGCATTTTGGAGAGCAGTGGATAAGATCAAGCCAATCGCTTTAATAGTTGGAATTTTAATATTCCCTATTTTGCTTTGGTATAAAAGAAATGTCGACAGCTCAGTATGGATCCCTATTCTTGTGATTTTTAACATGTGGAGCTGGATTTTAGCGATCATTGGGTATAGCGCGAAGTTTCTGAATAACAACAGCACACTCATCAAATACAGGAATCAGGCAGTATATCCGTTTTATATCCTACACCAGACTATTACGGTAATACTGGGTTATTATCTCATTAATTCTCCAATGCATTATGGACTGAAATTTATGATAATGCTGATAGGAACTTTCGGACTATCCTGGGTTTTATATGAGTTTATTATTAGAAGAATAAAAATTATCAGACCACTTTTCGGACTAAAAAATCAAACATAAGATCAACAATATATAAACCAATAAGAAGTTATTTAGTTAAACCCTCAAAAGACAGTTAAAATGAAAAACATTGTTACAGCACTTACCTTATTGACATCAATTATGGTGTTTGGACAAGACCCAATTACCAAAACGATTGGTGAATTTTCTGAATTGAAAGCCTATGATCTCATAAACGTAAAACTCATTAAATCGGATGAAAATAAAATTGAGATTTCCGGAAAAAATGCAAAAGACGTTGTTGTAGTGAACAAGAATGGCAAATTGAAAATACGGATGAATTTGGAAGAGATCTTCGATGGCAACGATACACAAATCCATTTATACTTTACATCTGTAGATATTCTTGATGCCAATGAAGGCGCCTATATTTATTCGGACGACACCTTCAAACAATATGAATTGGTTATGAAAGCCCAGGAAGGTGGAAAGATCGAAATCAAATCAAAACTTGAGGTAGCTGAAATCAAAGCCATTTCCGGAGGGATCATTGAGCTTAAAGGAAAGACGAACAATCAAAACATCAATGTAAGCAGCGGTGGGATTTTCAGAGGTGAGAAGTTTGATTCAGTAACATCTAAAGTGTCAGTACGTGCAGGAGGCGAGGTTTATGTGAATGCCTCAGAACTTGTGGATATTAAAATTAGAGCGGGAGGTGATGTCTATGTTTATGGCGACCCAAACACAGTTAATGAGAGCAGGGCTCTGGGCGGACGAATTAAGCGCATGCAATAAGTATGATTTAGGTTTTCTTTTTCTAATTTTGTGGAAACTCTGCAAAATTTATGTTAGATGATATATTAGCAGCGATTCCTTTTGGGATCATTCTCGCTTTTACAATAGGGCCGGTTTTCTTTGTCCTTTTAGAGACAAGTGCGACCAAAGGCTTTAAAAGCGCCTTGATTTTTGATCTAGGCGTTATTTTTGCTGATATATTATTCATCGCGGTCGCCATTTTCAGCACCAATAAACTTCTGGATAAAGTAAAAGATGATCCCAATTTCCTTGTATTTGGAGGCGTACTCTTAGTGGCCTACGGACTAATAACATTTATAAAAACCCAAAAGTCATTCAGGGCAATTGTGAAAGAGTATCATCGGGTTGAGATCAAAAAGAAGTTTGGAAAATTATTTATTAAAGGATTTCTTCTGAATTTTATAAACATTGGAGTACTTATTGGCTGGCTGGGTTTTGTTGTGATTGGAAGCTCAATAACCACATCTAAAAATGGTGTATTTGTGTTTGTATCTACGATGCTGGCGGTCTATTTTATAACCGATCTCTTTAAGATCGCTATCGCCAAGCGCTTAAAGAACAAGCTCACACCGCGCCTGATTTTTAAAACCAAGAAGATTATCGCGCTGGTTATTCTTGGTTTTGGAGTATTGCTTTTGGTTCAGGGCTTTTTCCCAAAAGAAAAGGAGC
The DNA here is from genome assembly GCA_013001965.1 of Flavobacteriaceae bacterium. Taxonomy (GTDB): domain Bacteria; phylum Bacteroidota; class Bacteroidia; order Flavobacteriales; family Flavobacteriaceae; genus JABDLA01. Next base: position 19,477 of record JABDLA010000144.1, read on the forward strand.
TCATTAAAGATAAAATTGAACAGATCAATCCTATAAAACAAAAAGAGACACAAAATTAAGCGTCTCTTTTATGAAGAGGCGTCTAGCGGATTCGAACCGCTGTAAAAGGTTTTGCAGACCTCTGCCTAGCCACTCGGCCAAGACGCCATTTTAAGACCCCAAATGTAACAAAATTTAAAGTTTCAAACTATTTCGCTTTGATTTTTTCGTTTTTCAGTCATTTTTATCGATACCTTCTCGACATCTCCACCAATAGGCGGGTTTAATTTAGCCACCCAAACAGTTGCTTCATCAACAAGAGCCTCTTCATCAAGGACCCTCATAAGAATTCGCTGTGCAACAGTTTCAAGCAAATGAGATGGCTTCAACATTTCTTCTTTTATAACCCTGTTGAGGAAAACATAATTAACAGTATCACCAAGCTTATCTGAAACTGACGACGGCCTGAGATTGGCCTTTACCTCAAGGTCCACCCTATAATCACTACCGATTTTCTTTTCTTCAGTAAGACAGCCATGATAGGCAAAAACCCGTATGTTTTCTACTTTTATAACACCCATTAGTTTGTAAATAAATCGAATATGTTGCTTAACGCACTTGTTTTAGACTTGTAAAATTCGGTATAACTGCAGCGGTCACAGCTTACAGCAGCGTATTTCTGACTTTGCACATCAAAAATTTTGGAAAGGGTCCCGCCGGTTGCACGCATTTGTCCAACAGTATAAGTGCGGTTACGGCATTTCGGACAGGAATAATTTGAATGTTCCATGAAATTAAGTTTTGCTAAAAATAATGATTCTAAGCAAAGATTTGTAAAGATGAAAAGGTATATTTCCGTAATTTTGCGATTCATTAATTTCTGGAGTTAATAATTTATGTCTGAAGTAAAAAAACCACTCAATTTTATTGAGCATATTATCGAGGAAGATTTGGCCAATGGCATGTCTAAAAATGACCTTCGATTTCGATTTCCACCCGAACCGAATGGCTATTTACACATAGGGCACACCAAAGCGATTGGCATTAGCTTTGGCCTTGGCGAAAAATATAATGCACCGGTAAATCTACGCTTTGATGATACCAATCCCACAAAAGAAGAACAGGAATATGTTGATGCCATTAAAAGGGATATTCAATGGTTGGGCTATCAATGGGAGAACGAGCTGTACTCCTCCGATTATTTTCAGGAATTATATGATTGGGCGGTACTGCTTATTAAAGCAGGGAAAGCCTATGTTGATAGCCAGTCTTCCGAGGAGATTGCAGCACAAAAGGGAACACCAACCCAGGTGGGAACCAATAGCCCGTATCGAGAAAGAAGCATCGAAGAAAACCTTGATCTTTTTGAGCGCATGAAAAACGGAGAATTTAAAGAAGGCGCACATGTGCTCCGTGCGAAGATCGATATGGAGGACCCCAATATGTTGATGCGTGACCCTATAATGTATCGGATTTTATATGCACACCACCATAGGACAGGTGATCAATGGTGTATTTACCCGATGTACGATTGGACCCATGGCGAAAGCGATTATATTGAGCAAATATCACACTCATTGTGTTCGCTGGAATTTAAACCACACCGAAAACTCTACAACTGGTTTAGGGATAATGTCTATGAATTTGAAAAAACGAGACTTCCGCTTCCACCAAAACAACGTGAGTTTGCGCGGCTAAATTTGAGCTACACAATCATGAGCAAACGAAAGCTTTTAAAGCTTGTCGAGGAAGGCGTTGTCTCGGGTTGGGACGATCCCAGAATGCCAACCATTTCCGGGCTGCGCCGACGGGGGTATACTCCTGCAGCAATTCGAAAATTCATTGAAACCGTTGGAGTTGCAAAGCGCGACAATGTCATTGATGTCTCCTTATTAGAGTTCTGCATTCGGGAAGACTTAAATAAAACAACTGATCGCGTGATGGCGGTTTTGAACCCTGTTAAACTCATAATAGACAATTACCCCGAAGGCGAAGAAGAATGGCTTGAGGCCGAGAATAATCCGGAGGACGAAAGTTCGGGCAGCAGATCAATTCCATTTTCTAAAACACTTTATATCGAACGGGAAGATTTTAAGGAAGAGGCTAGCCGGAAATTTTTCCGACTCACACTTAACAAGGAGGTACGGCTGAAAAACGCTTATATTATAAAAGGCGAATCGGTTGTAAAAGATGATGCAGGAAACATTATCGAAATTCATTGCAGTTATGATCCGAAAAGTAAATCGGGTAGTAACACCGAAGAAAGCAAACGGAAAGTAAAAGGCACTTTGCACTGGGTATCTGTTGGACATGCCATTTCGGCAAAGGTTAAAATTTACGACAGACTGTTCAGTGATGAATCACCTGACGGACATAAAGACAGGGATTTCATGGAATTCATAAACCCCGATTCCCTAAAAACAGTTGATGCTTTTATAGAGCCAAGCCTAAAGGACGTCCAACCCGGTGAGCGGTTTCAGTTTCAGCGCCTGGGCTATTTTAATGTGGATGATGATTCAACCACAGGAAACCTGATCTTTAATAAAACAGTCGGGCTAAGAGACACTTGGTCAAAGAAAAATTAACCTCCTAAGCAAGCCCAATAGGTTTAGTGTAACTAATCAAAATCTAGCTGCCTAATCTTCACTTTTATTTTTGTTCGAAGATTTCATAGCCTCTCCAATCTTGTTGGACGCTGTAAAGCTGGCCACCATATCATTGAGCATATTGCTACCTGCCTGAGGTGAATTTGGCAACAAGATCATATTGCTGTTGGTTTCACTGCCTATGGCCTGAAGGGTATCATAATGCTGGGTGACAACAATAAGGGCAGAAGCCTCCTGTGAGTTGATACCCACCTTATTAAGCACTTCAACCGACTCTTCCAAACCACGAGCAATTTCCCGTCTCTGGTCTGCAATACCCTGGCCCTGTAAACGCTTGCTTTCGGCCTCAGCCTTAGCCTTTTCAACAATAAGAATACGGGCAGCATCACCTTCGTATTGGGCCGCAACTTTTTCTCGTTCAGAGGCGTTAATTCTATTCATCGCGGCTTTTACCTGTGCATCAGGATCGATGTCGGTAACGAGTGTTTTAATAATGTCATAACCATAGTCAAGCATGGCGTCGTTGAGCTCTGATTTTACAGCTATTGCGACATCATCCTTTTTGACGAATACGTCGTCCAATTTCATTTTAGGGACTTCGGCACGAACCACGTCAAACACATAACTCGTGATTTGATCGTGAGGATAATCCAGTTTATAGAAGGCGTCATACACCTTGATCTTAATCACCTTATACTGTACTGAAACCTTCAAACGGACAAACACATCATCCAAAGTTTTAGTCTCAACAATAACATCCAGCTGCTGTATTTTAAGGCTCAATTTTCCTGCAATACGATCAACCAGGGGAATCTTCAAATGAAGCCCGGATTGCCGGATGCTGTGGAATCTACCGAAACGCTCAATAATGGCAGCGGTTTGTTGTTTGACAATGAAGAAGGCAGAAATTAAAATCACCAGTCCGATGAAAATAATTGGAATCAAAAATAGGTTCATAGCTAATATTTAAATTGTTTAGAAAATAATTCGCACTAAATTAAGTTATATTTTCGTCGATATTTACTTAATATGATTAAAATTACTTAGGTTTGTTTCAACCACACCAAATAACCATGACGATAAGAACTTATATAATATTAGTAGCCCTTACCATAGGTTTTGTTACACTTGGTTTTTCCCAACCGCAAAATTACGAGATCAAGAACGGTTTTTTTATCGGCGGCGGCTTAACACAATTTGATATTACAACCGATAACTTCCAAACCAAACAAGGAAGCGGCTGGATGATTTCTTCAGGAATTGGCGCCTATTTACCGCATAAATGGTTTGATATAAGCTACAATATTCAACTATTGCAGAATAAATTTGAAATGTCCGGCCGCATGACCGATGATGTAGCGGGAGACGAATTGATAGAATATGAGATGTTTGCCGCACAAGCAGGACTTATTTTCCACATCAATGTTATTGGTCCGTATCTTACAATTGACCTGGGGCCACAGTTGCAGTATAATGGCGAACTGGAAGTGGCAAATGGGTCGCAGGAGAGCTATTTTTTAAATGGCTATGACGCTCTAGGCGCTATGGATATTGCTGAGATTACACAATTCAATGTTAATGCAATGGGCGGCGTATCCTTTGGATATGGCCCCATAAAGGCGAGGGCACAATACATTTATGGGCTGACAAATACCTTCGAAAAACTAAACGGACAAAACCTGAATACCGGAACACCAACAAAATTTAAAGGCAACCAAAGCATGTTGACCTTTGCTGCTTTCTTTACATTTTAGCCCTCCTGATTTATTGCAGCCTCAATACGCCGGATAGATTCGTTTTTCCCAATCATAAAAATGATCTCAAAAACATCTGGGCCTTGTAAAGCGCCTACCAGCGCCAGACGCAATGGCATCATGACACGCCCAAAACCGATATTGTTTTCGGTGATCCAGGATTTCACCTTGGACTCTAAATTTTGAACCGTTATTTCCCGTGTATGCATTATGATTTGCGCCACTTCCTCTAAAAGATCGGCAGTATCATCTTTAACGGCTTTTTTGACCGCTTTTTGATCATAGGAACTGGGAGCTTGAAAGAAATAATGGCTCAAATCCCAGAATTCGTTGACGAATGTAGCGCGTTCTTTGATCAACCCAACTACCATTTTTATATAGGTTAGATCCACATCAGAGAGTTCAGGCCGAGAAGTCTTGAAGCTCTTGGCCAATTCTTTATTGGACTGAAATTGCATATACTGATGATTATACCAATTCGTTTTTTCAGGATCAAAACGTGCTCCGGCCTTATGAACGCGTTCCAGATCAAAGGCATCAATCAGTTCGTTGATATTAAACAGCTCTTGCTCTGTTCCCGGATTCCAACCGAGAAACGCAAGGAAATTGATCACAGCTTCGGGAAAATAACCTTCCTCCCGAAATCCTTTGGACACCTCTTTTGTTTGTGGGTCGCTCCACTCTAAGGGGAATACAGGAAAGCCCATCTTTTCCCCATCACGCTTACTGAGTTTTCCTTTTCCTGTTGGCTTCAGGATCAAAGGAAGATGGGCAAATAAAGGCGCTTCCCAATTAAACGCATTATAGAGCAATTGATGCAGGGCAAGTGAAGGCAGCCATTCTTCTCCGCGAATAACATGAGTTATTTCCATGAGGTGATCATCGACTATGTTTGCCAGATGATACGTTGGCATACCATCGCTTTTAAAAAGCACCTTATCATCAAGCGTTGATGTGTCGATGGTCATGTCGCCCCGCACAATATCTTTAAGATGTAAGCTTTCACTTTCTGGCGACAGGAATCTGATCACATGGTCTTCTCCGCGATCAAGTCTCGATTGAAGTTCATCGGCAGACATTGATAAACTATTGTCCAATTGTCCGCGATTATGCCAATTGTAAATGAATGTTTTACCTTCGGTCTCATACTGTTTTCTTAATGCAACAAGGTCTTCAGCCGAATCGAAAGCATAGTAAGCTTTACCCTCATTGATGAGCTGCTCAGCATATTGTTTGTATAAATGACCGCGCTCACTTTGTTTGTACGGACCATAGCCCCCTTCCTTTCCCGGCCCTTCATCATAGGGTATGCCACACCAATTTAAGGCCTCAATAATATAGGATTGAGCTCCTTCTACAAAACGATTTTGATCGGTATCCTCAATGCGCAGCACAAATGTTCCTCCATGCTTTTTTGCAAACAAAAAATTATATAAAGCTGTGCGGACACCACCAATATGTAATGGCCCGGTTGGACTTGGCGCAAATCGTACACGGATAGTATCGCTCATTGATGAAATTTTTAACAAAGATAAAAGGATATTAAGGAAATTGATCGATTTATGCTGAAATCATTTCAGGAGGAATGCGCTTATTCATTATGTAAAACCATAATGGTGGAATTAGGGAAATAACCATTGAGGTTGGATAGCCAAAGGGCATTTGCGGGCTGTCTTCATGACAGTCCAGGATTTGATATTTTTTAGAACTTTTATAATGATGGTCGCTGTGCCTTGTAAGCTCATAAAGGACAATCCTTCCAATGACGTGATTTGAATTCCATGAATGTATTTCTTTGACCCTGTCGTAGCGCCCCGACTTCGTCTTAAGGCGCAATAAGCCATAATGCTCGATATAGTTAACCGTCTCCAGGAGCAAAAATCCAACTATAGCTACCGATATTCCAAAGAATAAACCACTCAAACCAAACAGCACGAAGAGAGTTCCAAGATAGGCAACTTGAATAATTAGAAACCAAAACATATCATTTTGTAAAGAAAAGAAACCTCTATTGTTATTAACCAAAAGCTTTTTTTGAATGCGCCAGGCACTGAAATACTGACGAACGGTTGATGTCAACCAAAATGAATACACCGACTGATTATATCTGGCGGTAGCAGGATCTTCTTTCGTTGCGGCGTGAATATGATGACCAAAATTATGCTCTATATAGAAATGCATATAGAGTGACGGGATCAATAATATCTTTGCCAGGTAACGCTCCCTGCTAAATAGCCTGTGCCCGAGCTCATGGGCCACATTAATGCCGTTAACACCAATAACAATTCCCACAGATATGACAATTCCTATAAGCTCATAGGTTTCTAATTGCAAACTCGTTATTTGATATAATGAATACAGGAGAAGACCATAGACGAGGGGAAGATTTAAATATAACAACCAATCAAACAGCTTTTTATTTAATCGCTTCTCGACCTCATCTTCTTTTAAATTGGAACTGTCTTCAGCCAATATAAGCTCCAGTACAGGTAAAAGCACAAAAGCGTAGAACGGCGTGGCATAGCTATAAATCCCCTTTAAACTTATCCCAATAATGGCAATGGCAGGAATTGAGAATGCCGCTAAATATTTAAGATCTTTCATAGTTGTATAACCGTAATTTCATCGAAAAACCTAATCTATTCCTCGACTTTAACAGAATCTTACCAAATTTAGTCATTTGAAGATTAAAATAAAATTGTAGTTTTATTAGTTAGTTATTATAACATCCCAACTGTGAGCAACTTTAAAACCATACAGCTTAAACTTGAACATTTCATTAGCCGCTACTATACCAATGAATTGTTGAAGGGAGTTATCCTGTTTTTCGCGATTGGCTTATTGTATTTGTTGCTGACCCTGTTTGTAGAATATATGCTTTGGCTTAATCCCACGGGGAGAACCGTTTTATTCTGGTTATTTATAGCCGTTGAATTAGCTTTATTCTTCAAGTTTATCGCTTTTCCTTTGGCTAAATTGTTTAAGCTTCAAAAAGGGATCGATTATGAAGATGCCTCCAGGATCATTGGAAATCATTTTCCGCAGGTGAATGATAAATTATTGAATGTGCTTCAGCTCAATCAGAATCTTGCACAGACCGAATTATTGCTGGCGGGCATTGAGCAGAAATCGGCCGAACTGAAGCCGGTCCCGTTTAAATTGGCCATTAATTTAAAGAAGAACACCAAATACTTGAAATATGCGGCTATTCCTGTGGTGATATTAGCCCTTTCATTTATTTCAGGAAAGTACAATTGGTTTAGCGACAGCTATGATCGTATGCTGCATTATCAAACGGCCTATGAGCCGCCCGCTCCATTTCAATTCTTTGTGCTGAATGATAGTTTTAAAGCTATTGAAAATAAAGATTTTACCTTAAGGGTAAGCACCCAAGGCGATGTTATTCCGGAAGATGCTCAAATAAGCTATAATGATGAAAATTATTATTTGAAGCAAGTGGCTCCCGGTGAATTCGAATATGTATTCGCTCAACCAAAAAGCAATATTTCATTTCAACTTCATGCCAATGACGTGACTTCCAGACCTTACGAATTGGATGTGATCAATGTACCGACCTTATTGAGTTTTGATATGCACCTGGATTATCCGTCCCACACGAGAAAACGAGACGAAACCTTAAAAAGCACGGGTAATGCAATTGTACCCCAAGGTACAAAGATCACCTGGAATTTGAAGACCAAGTCTACTGATGAGGTAACTATGAGCAGCAGCGATACTATATTAAATTTTGAGGGGAATGAAGAGGGCTTTGCACTGTCAAAAAGACTGTACCGTTCATTGGAATATAATTTGAACACCAGCAATGAAAACTTAAAGGATTACGAGAGCCTTGCCTTTTCCATTGATGTTATAAGAGATGAGCACCCCGAGCTTAATTTGCAAATGAAGCAGGATTCAACCGATATGGAAACCCTGTATTTTTATGGGCAGCTTAGCGATGATTATGGATTAAGCAAACTTCAACTGGTGTATTATCCTTCAGATGAAGAGACAAAAGCAGTTAAAGCCGAAATACCTATAAGTAAAAGCACGTTTGATGAGTTTACCAGAGTGTTTCCAAATGAGCTTCAACTTGAAGAAGGTGTTTCTTATCAACTATACTTCCAGGTATTTGATAATGACGCCATCAACAACTATAAAAGCACCAAAAGCAACGTGTATTCGTTCAGAAAATTAACCAAAGAAGAACGCAGGGAAAATCAACTACAGGATCAGAACGAGGCCATTGATGACCTCAATAAGTCCTT
>JABDLA010000009.1 GCA_013001965.1 Flavobacteriaceae bacterium
CCAATCATTTTCAAATTGATTGCGGTATTCTTTAAATTGACCTTGCTATGCTTTGAAATAACAATGGTTGAAAACCCTAACTTTTCTGCCTCCAAAATACGTTGTTCGACACGTTGAACGGGGCGGATTTCACCTGATAATCCAAGCTCGGCAGCGAAGCATACTTTTTCGTCTATGGGGGTATCTTCATTTGAAGATAAAATTGCGGCAATAACCGCTAAGTCAATGGCAGGATCATCGACGGTGATCCCTCCGGTAATATTTAAAAAAACGTCCTTCATTCCTAGTTTGAATCCTGCACGCTTTTCCAGGATGGCTAATAGCATATTCAAGCGTTTGGCATTAAAACCTGTTGCCGAACGCTGGGGTGTTCCGTAAACTGCGGTACTTACTAAGGCTTGAACTTCAATAAGAAGTGGACGCATACCTTCAAGAGTAACCGCAACAGCATTTCCGCTTAAATCTTCATCTTTTTTTGTGATCAAAATATCACTCGGATTACTCACTTCTCTTAAACCTGAACCTAGCATTTCATAGATACCCAGCTCATTGGTCGATCCAAAACGGTTTTTATGCGCTCTTAAAATTCTGAAGACATGGTTCCTATCGCCTTCAAATTGTAAAACCGTATCGACCATATGTTCTAAAATTTTAGGCCCTGCTATATGTCCGTCTTTGGTGATATGACCTATCAATAATACAGGAGTTGCTGTCTCCTTGGCGAATTTGATGAATTCGCTGGTGCATTCCTTGATCTGAGAAATGCTTCCTGCCGAGGAATCGATATAATCGTTATGAAGTGTTTGAATGGAGTCAATGATGACGATCTCAGGCTTTAAACCTTCAATTTGTTTGAAAATATTCTGGGTTTTGGTTTCTGTAAGAATAAAGCAGTTGTCCTGAACCGGCTGAATACGCTCGGCGCGCATCTTGATTTGTTTCTGACTTTCCTCTCCAGACACATAAAGCGTTTTATAGGGTAATTTCAAGGCAATTTGTAATAATAGGGTACTTTTCCCTATTCCGGGTTCTCCACCTAACAGCACCAAAGATCCTGCTACAATCCCTCCACCCAAAACACGATCAAATTCATTGTCGGAGGTTTGTAACCTGGTCTCCTGACTAGCGTCTATTTCATTTAACCGCAAAGGTTTTGAAGTTCTTCCAATTGGGCGATTGGAAATGTTCCAATCTTTTTTATCGGTTTTTTGAACCAGTTCTTCAACAATGGTGTTCCACTCCTTACAGGCTGTACACTGTCCTTGCCATTTGGCGTATTGGTTGCCACAACTCTGACAAAAAAATGAGGTTTTTATTTTCGACATTTAATATCCAAAATCTGCTTTAATTTCATCTGCTTTTTCCAGCATCAAATCCTTGGTGATCCCGGCGATTTCTTCCAGTACATAAGCAGATCGATAGATTTGCATCGCCTTTTTTGGCTTACCATTTTCCTCGTAAAAACGAGCGAGATAATAACTGCCCAATAAGGTTTCAGGATATTGCTTTCGCGCTATTTTTCCCAATTCTTCAAAATGCTCATAGGTTTTATTCTTTTCAATGGCAGCGTCTATGGCTTTAAAATCATTGATGAGAATTTGCTTATCCAATCCGAAAAGATCTTTGATGGTTTGGTACTTATCCAAGAGGTAGGTCACAGGAGATGTTTGTAATGGCAATATCTTCTCCAGATATTCTTTTTTGCTAATGGGCTGAAAGACATAAAATATTTTTTCCAAAGCGTATGGTAAGGCATGTGCCGGATTGGAATAATGGGTTGGGGATTCAAAATTATCGAACGCATAGATAAAATTTGCATTATCTATACTTGAAAGCGCCGTATTCAAAGCATGAGAATCTTCTTTAATCGCCTTAAGATCATTGTCGGAAGTAGCCAGGTAATAAAAGGTTTTCGACTGAATTTGCTGTAATCGTTCGGGTATGTAATTCAGCATATCAGGTGCTAAAAATGGGCTGATGTTAATATAAGCATGGAAAAGAGGTTTTTCCTTTAGCACATAGTAATTTATAAAATTAGCCGTTTCTCCATGGCCTACAGCCACGGTAAATTCAGCGAGTCTGTACGAATCCCTAAGATAAGGTATGAGTTCCATGCTAATAAACTCAAAGAACTTCGATCCGCTTTCAATAGGAAGAGAATTCTGTTCAGAATACATGATGTCGGCATTTCGCGTATCCACCTGATTGATTCCCACGATTATAGCTTCAGGCATGTCCTCCCAATAGGAATAGTAATCGACGTTTCCGGCAACAGCCTCAAAAAGATAGTCGCCATCTAAGACCACGAAAAGGGGATAGGACTTCTCTTCGTTCTCTTCATAATTTCGCGGTAATTGAATTTTAATTTGGCGGTTTTCTCCTAATTTATAAGAATCATAGTCCTCATAAATAGTTTGTCCAAAAGAAAGGTTGGTAATCCCTAAAACGATAGCCAGTAGGCAGCAGATTTTTGTTTTCATAAGTTTGATCTTCGGTGTGACAAGTTAAGTAATTAGATGAATAAATTAAAACGTGACCTTAGAATGTTATTCACGAGTTTTGGGGTTTAATCTGTTATAAATTGGCAAGTAGATCAATGAAAGTCCGCCAAATACAATGATCATTAATGTTTGTGATGACCACATGATCCATCCAAATGCGATGCTGGGTTCTTTGGCTATCCCAAAAATTGAGAAAGCCGCAAAAACCGCAACAGGATATGATCCAATTCCGCCATTGGTGGCCGCGATACTGAAACTTGCTGAAATGAATCCGATCAAAACTGCAGCAAGAGGAATATTAGAAGTCTCTTCAAGGCAAAATGAAGTGACATAAAACATCAACACATACATGCTCCATATAAACAGAGTATGAAATATAAAAGCCCATTTTTGTTTCATTCGGAAAATGCTCAATATGCCTTCTATCAATCCATTAATAAAAGACTTTATTCGCAATGCTATCTTTGATGTGCTCCTTCTGATGAAGACGAAGATCGCAATCGATATGGCCAGTATTACGGCTCCGGCAATAATAATTTTGTATAGATCGAAGCGGTCCATAAAGAATTTATATATAAAATCGAATTCAAGAATTAAGGTGATCAAAATGATACCGAGCATGACCAACATATCAGCAACACGTTCGGCAACAATGGTTCCAAAACACTTTTCAAAAGGAACACCCTCATAATTAGTTATTATGGAGGCCCTGGTAATTTCCCCCGCTCGAGGTATGGTATAATTCACTAAATAGGCGGCAAACACAGCCATAATACTGTTTGATAACCTTAAGGAATAACCCATTGGTTCAATCATGAATTTCCAGCGATATGCCCTTGACAAATGACTTAATAACCCAAAAAAGACGCCTAGACCGATAAAGCTGTAATCAGCATCTTTAAAATACTGAACGAGTTCAGAAAGTGAAATTTTTGAAAGGGAATACCAAACCAATAAAATACCCAGAAGTAAGGGTAATGTTATTTTCAGGATCGTTTTTGTTTTAGTATTCAATGATTCAGGTGGCTTGGTGATTCACAAAAGTGCACAGAGGCATGTAATTGGTCAAAGGTAATTAATTTAGTGCGATGTTGTCTATCAACCGGATGTTATCGGCATAAGCAGCGATGAAGCCTCGATAACGTCTTTTTTTAGATTTTCTAATCACTGATTTTAAGTGCTTTTCGTCAGCAATTATAAAATACTCTAACTCCAACAGCTCATGTTCATCAAATTCTTGAGTAACCCACTGTATGACCTTGGCGGCACTTTCGGTTTTAAATTTTTGCCGGACTTTTTTGAGTGTTTTATATATAAATGGCGCTGCCACTTTAAAGTTTGGTTTTAAACGTTCATTTCGTGAACTCATGGCTAAACCGCTGGGCTCTCGATGAATTTTGCAACCAACAATGTTCACATTCAGTTTCTGTTTTTCAACCAGCTTTTTAATGATCTGAAGTTGTTGAAAATCCTTTTCACCAAAGTATGCAAAATGAGGTTTTATGATCTCTAGCAGGCGTTTCACTACGGTGCCCACACCATCAAAATGACCTTTTCTAAACTTGCCTTCCATCTCGTGTTCGAGCCCATCGAAGGTGAATTTTTCAGATGCTATCTTTTTCGGATAAATGTCTTTTACTGAGGGGGTGTATACCCATATCTTCGTTTTTGAAACCGTCTCTAACAGACTGATATCGCGTTTAAGTGTGCGTGGGTATTTATCAAGATCCTCGGCTTTATCGAACTGGGTTGGATTCACAAAAATGCTGACAATCATTATGGAATTATCATGAAATCCTCTTTTAACCAAAGATAAATGGCCTTCATGTAATGCGCCCATGGTAGGAACGAAACCAATTGAATTGCCCTTTGCTTTAAATTCATCGATTTCGGACCTCAGATTTTCCTTAGACTTAAAAACTTTCACTTTAGTAAAAAATTAACGCATGCAAACTTAATATATAACTGGTAATCTGCATAATTTTTGTAATTTTGCATGTTTTTTATTTTATAATAAAAGCATTAAAGTTTATGAAAGATAAGAGAATATTGTATGTGTCATCTGAAGTGGTGCCGTATTTACCAGAGACTGAAATCTCATCCATGTCGTTTGAAGCACCAAGAATGGTTAATAAACAAGGTGGTCAGATACGTATTTTCATGCCGAGGTATGGAAACATCAATGAACGCCGGCATCAGCTTCATGAAGTCATCAGGTTATCGGGGATCAATTTAGTGATCAACGACCTGGATATGCCACTAATTATTAAAGTCGCCTCAATTCCGAAGGAAAGAATTCAGGTGTACTTCATCGATAATGAGGAATATTTTAAACGGAAGGCCACCTTGACCGATGAAGATGGAAACCTATTCCCCGACAATGATGAGCGTGCCATATTTTTCGCCAAAGGCGTTATCGAAACCGTAAAGAAATTAAACTGGGCGCCAGATATTATACACGTCCATGGATGGTTGGCTTCACTATTACCGCTATATCTTAAAGAATATTATAAAGATGAACCGCTTTTCTCCGGAAGTAAAATAGTTACTTCCCTGTACAATCAAAGTTTTGATGATACGTTAAACATGGACATGCTGGAGAAGATTAAATTCGATAATATTGATGATAAAGGGGTTAGTGTCCTGGCAGAACCATCGTATACCAATATCATGAAAGTGGCTGTCGATTATTCAGATGCACTCATTATTGGTTCGGAAGAAATTCCAAAAGAACTCCAGAATTATTTAAAAAATTGTAAGAAGCCCGTTTTGAAATACCATGATCTGGATTCCTTTTCGGAAGCATATACCGAGTTTTACAATACCCAGGTTTTAAGTTAAAATATATAATGAAAAAGATAAAAGTTACCCTACAAAATTGTGCTTTGATTATCGTTTTGATACTGTTATTTGTTGGTTGTGAAAACAATTTTACCAGTATTGGGACAGGGATTATTGGCAACAATAATTTCGAAACCAGCAGTATGAGCTATCCGGTAATTAGCTATAATTTTGATCTGGATGCCGTACAATCCAATAACCTGCCGTCAAATAATTTAGGATTTCATAGTGATCCCTTATATGGTGATTATTCAGCAAGTATTGTGGCGCAAATGTCTACCGAAAGTTTTGATCCCGCCTTTGGTGAGAATGTTGTCCTGGACTCTGTTGTCCTTTATATTCCATATTTTAGTCGTGTCACAGATACTGATGAAGATGGCAACAGCACTTACGAATTGGATTCGATCTTTGGAAATACACCTATTAAATTATCGGTTTTTGAAAATAGATATTTTCTTCGCGACTTCGATCCTGCTCTTGAATTGGGTGAATCATTAACCTATTTTTCCGATAGGACGGCCTCTGATGGCAGTGTCATTTCGGATGGCGACCTGGAAGGTGAACTGCTATATACCAATGATGCTTTTGAAGTCAGTAGTGAACAGATCAATCTTGAAGATGTAGATGAGGAAGGAGAAACTTTTATTTCGCAGAGGTTCTCTCCGGGAATTCGTGTCCTTCTTGACAATCCAAACGACTTCTGGCAAAATTTAATTTTCAATATGGAAGGTGAGCCCGAATTAAGTAACCAAAGTAATTTTCTAAATCATTTCAGAGGCATTTATCTAAAGGCTGAGGCAACCGATGTCAATGGCACAATGATGCTCCTTAATCTTGGAGCAAGTGCATCGATCACTTTGTATTATTCCAATGACTTTGATGATGGTGATGAAGATGAAGACGGCATACCAAACTATGCAGATGTTGATGTTGATGGTGATGGTATGGATGACAATGGCGTGGACACCGATGGTGACGGGATCAATGATGATTTTGATTTCGATCAAACCGGTGGAGTAGACGACAACGGTGATGGGATCGATGATGATCTGGTGCAAATTGGCGAAGGTGTATTTACCTTAAATTTTGGAGGAAATTCAGTTAATTTTTATGATAATAATTTGATCGATATCCCTGATGGGGATGAAGTCAACGGAGATGAAAAATTGTTTCTTAAAGGTGCAGTGGGATCGATGGCTGTTATCAATTTATTTAACGGTGACGACGAAGGCAATTCACCTGAATTGGAAGAATTCAAAGCTAATAACTGGCTGATCAATGAAGCCAATCTTGTTTTTTATGTCGATCAAAACACCGTCCAGGGGCCTGAGCCCAATCGAATTTTTATCTATAATGCCGAAAGTAATACCTTGTTGATCGATTATCTGATCGATCAATCTTTAGACACGGAAACCTTGGAGACCAAAATAGATCATTTGCACCCTTTGGAGCGTGTAGATGATGAGCCGGACGGGCAGGGTATTAAATATAAAATTGAGATCACAGAGCATATCAATAACATTTTTCTTCGTGATTCCACAAATGTAAAATTAGGGCTTGCGGTGACCACAGATATTGGCGCCTTTCAGAGCCTCGATATCAAAGATGCCGACGATCTGCCCGAAAAACTAATTGCAGGTTCAGTCTTGTCAACTAAAGGCACTGTTCTGTTCGGAAACAACACAACCGATGAAGAGAAAAAATTAAAACTTGAAATTTTTTACACCGAACCTGATAATTAAAAATATATGTGTGGAATAGTAGGTTATATTGGTCATCGAGAAGCATATCCCATCATTATTGAAGGTTTAAAACGTCTCGAATATAGAGGATATGACAGTGCCGGTATTGCCTTATTCGATGGAACCGATCTTAAAGTTTCTAAAACAAAGGGAAAGGTTGCTGAACTTGAAAACCGCATTAAAAAGGAAATCACTTCTAATGGCAGCCTTGGCATTGGACATACACGCTGGGCAACGCATGGTGTCCCAAATGATGTCAATGCGCATCCGCATTATTCCAATTCGGGAGACCTGGTGATCATTCATAATGGAATTATTGAGAATTATGCCTCACTTAGAGAAGAGCTTCAAAAACGTGGATATACCTTTAAATCTGAAACCGATACCGAAGTTCTTATCAATCTCATTGAAGATGTAAAGATAAAAGAGGATGTAAAACTGGGGCAAGCCGTTCAAATTGCGCTTAACCAGGTTGTTGGTGCCTATTCTATTGCCGTATTTGATAAAAATAAACCCGATGAAATTGTAATTGCCAGATTGGGTAGTCCGCTGGCTATTGGTATAGGCGAGGATGAATTTTTTATTGCCAGTGATGCTTCACCATTTATTGAATACACCAAAAATGCCATCTATCTTGAAGATGAGGAAATGGCGATCATCAGGCTGAACAAAGAAGTTAAGATTAGAAAAATACATGACGATTCATTGGTTGATCCCTATGTTCAGGAATTGCAAATGAACCTTGAGCAAATTGAAAAAGGTGGTTATGACCATTTCATGCTCAAAGAAATCTATGAACAACCTAGTGCTATTAGGGATACCTATCGGGGTCGACTCAAGGCTAATCAGGGCATCATAAAAATGTCTGGGGTTGAGGACAATATGAAAAAGTTTCTCAATGCCAACCGGATTATAGTAGTCGCCTGTGGAACCTCCTGGCATGCCGGGTTGGTTTCAGAATATATATTTGAAGACCTTGCAAGAATTCCTGTAGAGGTTGAATATGCTTCAGAATTCAGATATCGAAATCCGGTAATCCATGAAAATGATGTTGTGATTGCCATCTCGCAATCGGGTGAAACTGCCGATACGCTAGCAGCAATTAAATTAGCAAAATCTAAAGGCGCTTTTGTATTTGGTGTTTGCAATGTGGTTGGATCTTCCATTGCAAGAGAAACCGATGCCGGTGCATATACCCACGCCGGACCAGAAATTGGTGTTGCTTCCACCAAAGCCTTTACAACTCAAATTACGGTCTTAACACTCATCGCTTTACGTTTGGCACGTGCCAAAGGAACTATTTCTAGCTCAGATTTCAGACTCCATTTATTGGAACTTGAGATGATCCCTGATAAAGTTCAGAAAGCATTAGATTCAGATGCCTATGTCAAAACAATTGCCGACATCTATAAGAATGTTAAGAACTTCCTTTACCTCGGAAGAGGCTATAATTTCCCGGTTGCCCTGGAAGGCGCACTGAAGCTCAAGGAAATATCATACATTCATGCTGAAGGCTATCCTGCTGCCGAAATGAAGCATGGACCAATCGCATTGATCGATGACGATATGCCTATTGTTGTTATTGCAACCAAAAAAGGGCATTATGATAAAATTGTAAGTAATATCCAGGAAATAAAATCCAGAAACGGACGCATTATCGGTATTGTCACCAAAGGAGACAAAACCGTTAAAGAGCTTGCAGATCATGTTATTGAAGTCCCGGAAACCATTGAGTCATTGACGCCGCTTTTAACAACAATCCCACTCCAATTACTGTCCTATCATATTGCGGTAATGTTAGGCAAAAATGTAGATCAGCCCCGGAATTTAGCGAAATCTGTTACGGTCGAATAGGCCTTCTCGTTATTCATTTAGCGACACTCATTTCAATTTCATTTTTTCTAAGAAATTCAATCTCATGTTGATTTAATCCATTCAAGACGAGTTCTATGCGTGCATAATTTTAAGAATATTTCAGCCTTATTTTCATATATTTATATATATTGCTTACCTAATTAAAATTAACTAATACCTGAAATGAAAACAATTCTAAAGATTTTTTTAATGTGTTTTTGTGTGTTGTCTTATGCACAAACAACAGTAAAAGGAACAGTTAAAGATGATACAGGAGAGCCTCTTCCTGGGGCCAACATTATTGTAGTTGGAACTTCAACCGGTACTGTTACAGATTTTGATGGAGGTTTTATTTTAACCTATGATCAAAGTCCGCCATTCTCTCTTCAAGCCAGTATGATTGGATTTGAAACATCAACCCTTGAAGTTACCGCCAATAATCAAACCCTTGATTTTATCCTTAAGGAAGGAACCGAGTTAGATGAGGTGGTAATCTCAGCGTCACGAACGCCCGAACGTATTTTCGAATCGCCGGTGACCGTTGAACGCTTTGGTTTGAAAGAAATAAAAAATACCGCAGCTCCTGATTTTTATGACGGACTTGAAAACTTAAAAGGTGTTGATATCAATACCAACAGTCTAACCTTTAAATCGATCAACACCAGAGGATTCGCTACCTTCTCAAATACGCGATTCATGCAGTTGGTTGACGGCATGGACAATTCGACGCCGGCTCTTAATTTCCCACTTGGAAATTTAGTTGGGATGATTGAGACCGATGTTCAAAGTGTTGAGCTCCTTCCGGGAGCGTCCTCCGCTCTATACGGGGCAAATGCCTTTAATGGTATTTTATTCATGCGTTCTAAGAGCCCGTTCGATCATCAGGGTATTAGTGCATTCTATAAACAAGGATTGACCTCTCAGGATGCATCCGGCGACAATACCTATACCGATTTTGGTATGAGGGCAGCTTACAAATTCAGCGATAAATTTGCAGCCAAAGTGAATTTTGGATGGTTAAAAGGAACGGACTGGGCAGCAACAAGTGAAGTAGATCGTAATTCCAATGGTGGCACACGTGAAACCAATGTTGGCTATAACGGCATAAACGTTTATGGTGACGAGGTAAGCGCAAATATCAGGGCGGAATCGGGCGGCCTCGGAATTATCCCTGATGTAGTTGTCAGTAGAACCGGATATAATGAAAGTGATTTAACAAATTATAATGCTGAGAGCATAAAAACAGATTGGGGACTTTACTACAGACCATGGGGAGATGATTTTGAAATCCAATATGTTGGAAAATATGGAACGGGATCCACAATTTATCAGGGGACGAACCGATATACCATTGACGGTTTTGCTCAACAACAACATAAAATAGAAGTAAAAAATGATAATTTCTTTGCAAGAGCTTATGTAGTAAAAGATGGTGCCGGAGACTCTTATGACATGGTATTTACCGGGATTAATATTTTGAATGCCTGGAAACCTCATGAGCAATGGTTTGGTGAATATATTACCACTTATGCAGGTGCAACACTTGGTGGTGCTACCGATGATCAGGCGCATGCCATAGCAAGAGCCACTGCAGAAACGGGACGTTTTGAACCTGGAACCCCGGAATTTCAAAACGCCTTTAATCAAAGTATCAGTAATCCTGATCTGACCGTAGGATCGAAATTCCAGGATGCCTCAAAATATTATCATTCCGATGTTAATTATAACTTCAGTCATTTACTGGATTTTGCAGAAATTCAAGTGGGTGGATCATTCAGGCAATATAGCTTGAATTCATCGGGTACAATTTACACTGATGTTGATGGCCCGATTGAGTATTATGAATATGGAATCTATGCTCAGATTCAGAAAAAATTTCTGGATGATGAACGCTTAAAATTTACAGGTTCAATACGTTACGATGAGTCGGAAATCTTTGAAGGTTCCTTCTCTCCAAGAATATCGGTAGGCTATACGGCTGGAGAAGATGAAAATCACAATATCAGGGCCTCCGTTCAAACAGGTTTTAGAAATCCTACAACTCAGGATTTATATATTGGACTCAATGCCGGAGTAGCAACTCTTGTTGGTTCGGCACCTGATAACCCTGCTCGCTATTCAAGAGTGTATCCGATAAGTGCTTCCGGGCAGCAATTGGGCGTTGCTTCTAGTGTGACACAAACCGGTGAAGCCGCTTATAATAACTCCTATTTTGCGACCTCCGTAGAAGCATTTGGTGAAAGTATGAATCCTGCAGATCTGGTTATCGGGAACTCTACATTTGTAAAACCGGAACAAGTAACTTCAGCTGAAATTGGTTATCGTGGTAAGTTAGCCCGAACGATTGTCGATCTAAGTGTATATTATAATAGTTATAGTGATTTCTTAGCTAACGAACAGGTTATCGCTCCACTTTATGGAACGGTAGGAGATAATTCATTGTCATTGGCCGCTATTGCAAATGATGACTTTGTGATCTATCAAACCTATACGAATTCTGATGTTGATGTGAATTCATACGGAGGGTCTATTGGCGTTTCGACCAAGGTGCTTGGTAATTTTGATCTGAGTGGTAATTACACTTACACAAAAGAAGATTTTGATAAAGCAGCCTTTCCTGATTTCAGGACGAATTTTAATACACCGGAACATAAGGTTAAAGCCAGTTTTGGTAATACCGAGCTTTTTGAAAACTTCGGATTTAATGTTTCATGGCGTTGGAGCGATGATTTCTTCTGGGAAGCAGCCTTTGGAGATGGAAATGTTCCTGCCTATCATACGGTCGATGCTCAAATCAATTTGAGGGTCCCTAGTTTAAAATCCA
>JABDLA010000192.1 GCA_013001965.1 Flavobacteriaceae bacterium
CTTTTAATGCGATCATCATATTCAAAAAGCCGTTAATATTTACGGCATTTGTAGTCGCCGGATCCTCAATGGATCGTGGAACTGATCCCAATGCCGCCTGATGGCTCACAAAATCGATCCCGTCCATCGCCCTTTTGCAAGTGTCGAGTTCACGAATATCGCCTTCTATCAACTCAAAAGCCTTATTGTCTTGAAATTCAGTCAGGTTTTCACGATAACCATTGGAAAAATTATCCAAAACCCGCACTTTTTTAGCATTGTATTTAAGTAAATATTCAACCAGATTAGAACCAATAAAACCGGCACCACCGGTTACTAAAAATGATAAATTTGAAAGGTCATCAGGGTGATATTTATTTGAATACATCATAGCCTGGCGTCGACGGAGTCAATAGGAAACAGCGATTTGACATCGAAAATCACACACTTATCCGATTTTAATTTCTCGATTTCAATCTCTAAAAACTCATTGTGCGAAACTGCTAATATTATAGCATCGTAATCACTGCCAATACCGTTATTAGTACATATCAAGTCAAATCCATACTCATCCTTAACTTCCTCTTTGGAAGCCCATGGATCATATACATCAACTTCAACATGATAGGTTTCGAATTCTCTTATGATATCAATCACTCTGGAATTTCTTATATCAGGACAATTTTCTTTAAAGGTTATCCCTAAGATCAAAGCCTTTGATCCCTTAATAGTAACCCCTTTTTTGATCATCATTTTAACCGTTTCTGAGGCTACATAGCTACCCATACTGTCATTCATCTTCCGACCGGCCAAAATGATCTCCGGTGTATACCCGGTTTCAAGTGCCTTCTGGGCCAGATAATATGGGTCCACGCCTATACAATGCCCGCCAACAAGTCCGGGAGTGAAATTCAAAAAATTCCATTTGGTTCCTGCCGCCGCTAAAACAGCCTTGGTATCGATATCCAACAATCTGAAGATCTTTGATAATTCGTTGACAAATGCAATATTGATATCTCTTTGCGCATTTTCGATGACCTTTGCGGCCTCAGCCACCTTAATTGTCGGAGCCAAATGCGTTCCGGCTGTAATAATGGATTTGTACAATTTATCAATACGATCGGCAATTTCAGGTGTAGAACCTGAGGTAACTTTTAAAATCTTAGTGACTGTATGTAATTTGTCGCCGGGATTTATTCGTTCCGGAGAATAGCCAGCGAAAAAATCAATATTAAATTTCAATCCCGAATGCTTTTCTAAAATGGGAACACAGATTTCTTCAGTTACGCCTGGATAAACCGTTGATTCATAGATCACAATATCACCCTTAGACAATACTTTACCTACGGTCTTACTCGCCTTGATCAAAGGTGTAAAAACCGGTTTATTCAAATCGTCAGTTGGTGTTGGGACCGTTACTATATAAATGTTAGCTTGTGCAATTGCTTTGGAATCATCGGTTACAAAGAGGCCTTTATCTTGAATAGAATCTGTTATGACTTTTATTAAATCTTCATCTTCAACTTCAAGTGTTCTGTCATGCCCTTTTCGTAATTCATCAATTCTTTTTACATTGATATCAAACCCAATAACAGAAAATTGTTTTGCAAATTCAACAGCCAAGGGCAATCCCACATAACCTAATCCAATTATCGCAATTGTGTCTTTTGTATTCATTATCAATTTAGTATGGATTGTAAAATATATTTCAAATCTAAATAAAAACTCCAATTTTCGACGTAGTTTTTATTTATTTTGACCTTATCGGGCCAAATAATCGTTCTATTGTAATCTTCTGGGTTGATTTGCTTAGCCAGCAATTCATCTTCATGTTTATATTTGATCGTTGCAGGGCCTGTAATACCCGGTTTAACCAATAATATGATCCGATCATCGTTCTCCAATTCGTCTGCAAAGCCCTTGATATCAGGTCGCGGACCCACAAAACTCATATGCCCGAATATAACATTTAAAAGCTGAGGAAGTTCATCCAATTTGGTATCTCTTAAAAAATTTCCAAACCAACTGGCACTCTTCGACAATTGACCCAGATGGTGTTTCTCATTCCTTAATGTTCGAATTTTATAAATATTAAATAAGCTGGCATGTTGTCCAACCCGTTGTTGTTTGAACATACCATATGACCGCGTGTCGATACTTGCCAGAATTATTAATAGAATAATAGGAATGATCAATATTGGAAATAATAATAGGCCAAGAACGACGTCAAAAAAACGTTTAAAGGCGCGCTGTGACTTAGATATCAAAATTCTACCGTTATGATTTTAAGCCTACCATTTTCTTGATACGGGTGGCCAAAGATGGGCCTCTGCCATCTTCATGATATGCATTGCCATAAACACCATAGCCATAACCATAGCCGTAACCATAGCCATAACCATAGCCATAATTGTGATTGGATTTATGTTTATAGAAATTAAGGACAAAGCTTATATTTTTAACTTCACCAGCCCTGTATTTGGCATTGATCAATTGTAACATGCCTTTCTTGGTATAATCCAATCGTATCATGAAAATAATCGCATCGGCATATTGCGATAATTCCAAAGCGTCAGTCACCAAACCAAGTGGCGGTGTATCCAGAATGATGATGTCATATTGTTGTCGTAGATCAACCATTAAATCCCTTAAATTCTCGCTCATTAGGAGCTCGGAAGGATTTGGAGGAATTGGGCCCGATGGCACAACACTCAAATTATCGATATGGGTTTTATGAGTTATATTTTCTAAGCTTTCTTCACCAATGAGATAATTTACGATTCCTGAATCATTACTGATATCAAAATCACCGAAGATCTTCGGTTTACGCAAATCCAGGCCTAAAAGAATGGTCTTTTTTCCAGAAAGGGCATATACTGTTGCTATATTAATTGAGCAAAAGGTCTTACCCTCACCACTCACAGAAGAGGTGATCATCAATGTTCTACCGGCATCAATATTTTGCTTTTTGAATATAAATTGCAGGCTGGAACGTATCGCTCTAAAAGACTCTGAAACCGCCGATTTAGGCTTTTCAAAAACAACCAGATTATTTCTGTATTTGTATTTTCCAATTAATCCTAAGATGGGAATATTGGACAATTGCACGACTTCATCCGATCCATGAATTGTATTATCTAATAGAAAAATGACGAAAATCAAGAACATGGGTGAAAAGAATCCCATCATCAAAGCCATCATATAATTCAGGGTTTTGTTAGGTCCAATTTTACCGCCTCCTATGTCTTTCGCTTCATCAATTATACTGATATCAGATACGTTAGCCGCTTTGACAATTGCAGCTTCAGATCGTTTGGCCGTATAAATATCGTAGGCCTCCTGGCTGATGTCCAATTTACGCTGGATCTTTAAAAATTCCTGCTGTTCTTCAGGCAACTGACTTAATTCAGACTCTAAATTAGAAATATTGCGATTCAATGTTCCCAATTGAATACCAATGGTTCTTTTCGTGGCGTCAATTGTTTCCAGAAGCACATTCTTTTCCGAATCGATTTGACGATCAAGATCCTTAAATAAAACATTACCTTCTTTTGCGGTATATTCTAAATTTTGACGTTCGATTGACAAGGCTGTGATCTTCGCTACACTGCTTAAAATATTACTTTCATCAATACCAACTGAGGTCGGTGCCGCGATCTTGGTATAATCGGTCTTCGTTCTTAAATAATTCTCAAGGTTGTTGAGATAATTGAGTTTCGATTCTTCCGCCTGATGCTCCAGATCGAATTTTTTCAGTTGCTGAGATATTTGGGAAATTTCGTCATCGACATCAAAGATGCTGTTCTTCTTTCTGAATTCATTCATTTCCTTGGTAACATCCTGTAAATTCACACTAACCGTAGACAAGGTGCTATCAATGAATCGGATGGTATTTGTGGCATAAAGATTCTTTGTTTCAAGCTCACTCTTGCTCAAAATAGCCGCCGTGGCATTCAAAAAATCAACCAATTTCGATTTGTTTGTGCCATTTAAAACCAGACGCAATATAGATGATGAGGACTTATTAAAAGGTGCTATCTTAATACTACTTTTATAGCGCTGTACGACAGAATCAAAATTTTGAAACAACAGGAAAAACTCTGTTTCTGGATTTATCGTTCGTTCATTGCGTTTATGAATCACACCATTCAAAAAGGGGAGTTCTATTTTTTCTCCAATTGAAAATATTTGTCGAAATGCTCCCACCGGAACATTGGCTCCAGCCCTTTTTTTAGATTCGTAGATCTGTGTGGAGGCTCTTGGAGCCGCAAAATCTATAAATATTTCAAACTGCGTTTTATTGATAAACCGGATTCCAATTGGTCGATTCAACAACTGACCTTTGGATTTATCGATCTCAAAATAAAATGGGCATTGCTTATAAATATCGATCTTTCTATATTTCCCTTCAACGAGGTATTGCATATAAAATTCAAGAGAATCCACAACCTTTTCGTTATGGGTCCTGGTTCTTACGGTTGTCAATATTTTCCCAACTTTCCCAGATACGCCACCCCAATTAAAGGAAATGCTGGTATTGGCTGTAAAAAATGGGTTTTGGTCGTTTTCAATGGAAATCAGTGAACTCATTGTATAAACATTCTGCTTCCTCACATTTATCAGATATGCGACAACTAAGGCAAAACCGATACAAATCAAAACCAATTTCCAAAGATTCAGAGCTTTAAATAAAAAGCCTTTAAAATCGAAACTGACACGGCCAGAATCGAAATTATCCATATTGTCAAATCCTTTTTCTTCCATAATTTATAATCTTGTAAACAATAGAATAGAAGTCGTCACCAAAGATAAAATCGTAACTACACTCCCAAGGTTTTCCATAAAATTGCTTCCTGCACCCAGGGCTTTTTCCTTAAGAGGTTTTACGTAGATCATATCGTTTGGTTGAATATAATAAAACGGCGATTTCATCACTTTAACGTCAGTCAGATCAAGATGATGAATGCGTTGTCCCTGCGGATATTGCCTAATAATAAGCACATCCTTCCGGTCTCCAAATTCGGTGATATCACCTGCATTGGCCAGTGCTTCAAAAACATTAACGCGCTCCTGAAACAGCGTTTGTGTTCCTGTGGATCCTACCTCTCCTGAGGCTGTATAACGAAGACCAGCCAATTTTACGGTTACAAAGATATTGGCTGTTTCTTTAAACTGCTCTTCTAGCAATTTTTCTTCGATCATTTTCTGAATTTCCTCGGTTGTAAAACCAAGGACGTTTATATAACCAAGTGTTGGAATTCTAATGTTTCCATGAACATCAACAGTGAAGCCATCAAAATATGCACGCTCTGAGCTACTGGCATTCAGGTTCTCATCGCCTACAGGGTTTAAGATCTGAACGGTTTCCTGATCTAAGGACTTCACCCGGATACTTAAAATATCATTGATCTGAACACGATAAGGTTTCTGCTTTTCAACAAGTAATTGGGTTGTATCAACAGCAACATCTTTGGTTTGAAAATAATAGGTGTCCTTGTGAGGAATGCAGGAGGTAAATAAAATTCCCAGACATAAGACACTTAATAATATACTTCCCTTCATATTGAGGCATCTTGTGTAGCACAAATCTACACTTTTTTTATTGGTTTAATATCTAAACGGTAAAATGTAAAAAAAAGTAGTTTCCCTCTAACTTTAAATACAAATTTTTATTAACATTCGAAATATAACTATTCAATCGGAAAAATAAAACTTATGTCTTAAATTTTAAGAATTATTCGTTATTTGCAGAAAAGTCGTTTTGAATTATCTAACCGTCGAAAATATCTCGAAGTCTTATGGCGAACTGACCCTGTTTGAAGGACTGTCATTTAGTATTCACAAAGACCAGAAAATTGCCTTTGTTGCTAAAAACGGGACCGGTAAAACCTCCATCCTAAATATGCTTTCGTCCAGGGATCAGCCTGACTCCGGACAAATCACCTACCGTAAAGGTATAAAAGTGGCTTTTTTAGATCAAAATCCCGATCTCGATCCAAAGCTCTCTATTGAGGACACCATATTCGCTTCAGAAAATCACATTCTCGATGTCATCAATGCCTATCACCACGCCTTGAAGGATCCTGATGACCATGATAATTATGAGGCCGCTTTTGATAATATGGAACGTCATAACGCCTGGGATTTTGAAACCCAGTATAAACAGATTCTTTTCAAATTGAAATTAGATGATCTGGACCAGATGGTAAATACTTTATCCGGAGGCCAGAAGAAACGCTTGGCCCTGGCTAATGCCTTAATTAATAAGCCGGATCTCCTTGTACTTGACGAACCTACGAATCACCTTGATCTGGAAATGATCGAATGGCTGGAATCTTTTTTCGCTAAGGAAAAGATCACACTCTTTATGGTGACCCATGATCGCTATTTTTTAGAACGGGTTTGCGACGAGATCATAGAATTGGATGAGGGAAAGATTTATACTTATAAAGGCAATTATTCATATTATTTAGAAAAAAAGGATGAACGGATTAAACGTGAAGCTGTAGAACTCGGCAAATCCAAACAGTTATTTAAAAAAGAACTGGATTGGATGCGCCGTCAGCCTAAAGCCCGAACCACAAAGTCTAAATCCCGAATCGATGATTTTCATGATATCAAACAACGCGCCCATCAACGCAGGCTGGAACATGAAATCCAGTTGGAAATCAACATGACCCGTCTTGGGAGTAAGATCATCGAGTTGCATAATGTGTCCAAATCCTTTGGTGAGAATCGAATGTTAGAGAAATTCGATTATGTTTTTAAGAAGGGTGAACGCATTGGAATCATTGGGAAAAATGGTAGTGGAAAAACTACTTTTCTAAATCTATTAACCGGATCGCTTAAACCAGATTCAGGCAAGATCATCATAGGCGAAACCGTCAAATTTGGATATTATACTCAAGATGGCATCGCCATAAAACCGGGTCAGAAAGTTATAGATGTTATACGTGAGTTCGGTGATTATATCCCGCTTAAAAAAGGGCGTCAGATCAGTGCTCAGCAATTGTTGGAGCGCTTTCTCTTCGACCGAAAAAAGCAGTATGACTATGTTGAGAAATTGAGCGGAGGTGAACAGAAACGCCTGTATCTGTGTACCGTTTTGATCCAGAATCCAAACGTTTTAATACTTGATGAGCCTACTAATGATCTTGATATCGTCACCTTAAATGTGCTTGAGAATTTTCTACTTGATTTTCCAGGCTGCATCATTGTGGTCTCTCATGATCGCTATTTTATGGACAAGATTGTCGATCATTTATTTGTCTTTAAAGGTCAGGGTGAAATTGATGATTTTCCGGGAAATTATTCCGATTACCGTGATTATCAAGACAGTCGTCCTGTGATTAAAGATACATCCGAAAAAAAAGAAAAGAAGACCTGGAAAAAGGATGCCAACATTAAATTATCTTATGCTGAACAAAAAGAACTGAATACCCTTGAAAGCAAGATCAAAGCCCTTGAACATGATAAAAAAGAGATCGAAGCAAAATTCGGAGACGATGCTATGACGGCTGAAGAGATCAATGAATTATCTCTACAATTGAAGGACCTCATGGAGTCCATTCAAACCAAAGAAATACGTTGGTTGGAACTTTTAGAAAAACTGGAAGAATGATCGCTCTCATTATCGCCTATATTAAATTTTGGTTCAGATCCGGCAATCAGCATGGTGTTCATTCACCTTTTGTATACGATCTCATCACCAAATGCTTTTATGACAAAAAAAAATACCCCATCTACGCCCAACTAAAAAACTATCGAGAACAACTTCGATCTAATGACGATATTATAAATGTTACAGATTTAGGTGTTGGCAACCAGGTGATGAATAGCGATACTATTCATATCGACAGAAAAGTATCCTTTATTGCCAAACGTGCCGGAACCACGACTTATAGGGCGAAACTATTATTCCGACTGGTGCACTATTTTAAATTTGAAAACATTCTTGAATTAGGCAGTTCTCTCGGGATTGGTACTTATGCCATGAGTCTTGGAAATCCATCAGCAAGTATCACCTCTATTGAAGGCTGCCCAAATATTAGCCGGTTCACGGCTCAAAATTTAAAGAATAATCAGATCAGCAATGTTGAGATCCTGACCGGGAATTTTGATGATGTATTGAATCAATTGGATGCCTCAAATTATGATCTAATTTTCGTTGATGGCAATCATCAAAAAGAAGCAACCGTTCAATATTTTGAACTCTTACTGCCAAAAGCGC
Organism: Flavobacteriaceae bacterium; assembly: GCA_013001965.1. Lineage (GTDB taxonomy): Bacteria > Bacteroidota > Bacteroidia > Flavobacteriales > Flavobacteriaceae > JABDLA01. The sequence goes on from JABDLA010000192.1 coordinate 8,210, forward strand.
ATAACGATTCCGTCTTTATTTTTGATGATATTTATTGGTCAAAAGGTATGACAGAGGCCTGGAATATCATTAAAGACCATCCCCAGGTTACAGTGAGCATTGACACCTTTTTCTGGGGGTTCATTTTTTTTAGAAAAGAACAGCCTAAAGAGCATTTTAGAATAAGGCTTTGATTTTATAAAATTGTATCTTGCATAAGATTAAAGGCCACTCAATGAACGATGCATTACTTTATATCCTCATTATAATCGTATTATTTGTTTTGGTTATTTTGAACAATAAACGGAATCAGGCGCGACAGCGAAAACGTCGTCGCCGGAGTTTCAGAGATAGCTATTTAGAAAAAAAGAACGAATCTGTACAAGATAATGAAGATCTACACTAAAACAGGAGATAAAGGTACAACGGCCTTATTTGGTGGTACACGGGTTCCGAAACATCACATTCGTATCGAAAGTTACGGAACGGTTGATGAATTGAATTCCCATCTCGGATTAGTTCGCGATCAGGACATCGACGACCATTATAAAGCGGTATTGATCCAAATTCAGGACAAGCTATTTACAGTGGGCGCCATTTTAGCAACCGATCCCGAGAAGGCCATTTTAAAAAGCGGCAAGGAGCGCCTTAATATCCCGAAGATCTCTTTAGATGATATCAGCCTGCTTGAAAAGGAAATAGACCAAATGAATGCACTCTTGCCTCCAATGACCAACTTCATTCTTCCGGGAGGCCATCAAACGGTGTCATTCTGTCATATTGCCCGCTGCGTATGCCGAAGAGCAGAGCGTTTGGCCTCGGCCTTATATGACATTGAACCATTCCAAATAGAAACATTAACTTATCTCAACCGACTTTCTGACTATCTTTTTGTATTGGCACGGAAATTGTCTTCAGACCTTAAAGCTGAAGAAATCAAGTGGATTCCCCAGAAAAGAGAATAAATCACATTTTTCAGTATAATTTTGATTATTTAGTAAAACCTTGATTTTTAGAGTTTTACACCTACAGAATATACGTTCTTAAAATTAATGATGAAATAATTATTTTTTTTCTTGGCTTTTTCAACTAAAAATTTATTTTTGCAAAATATTAAAACTGCTTATAAATGTATTGGACATTAGAATTAGCATCGTATTTAAGTGATGCGCCTTGGCCAGCTACAAAGGACGAATTAATTGATTATTCAATTAGAACCGGAGCTCCTTTAGAGGTTGTGGAAAATCTGCAATCTATAGAAGACGAAGGCGATTCGTATGAATCGATTCAGGAAATTTGGCCCGACTATCCTACCGATGATGATTATCTTTGGAATGAGGATGAATATTAAAATAACCCTTAATAAATAGTTAAAAGTCTCTTTCAGAGACTTTTTTTTTGCAACTATTCATCTAAAAAAATAACAACAAACCTTATCTTTGACAGCCGTGTCAAGATTAATAAAAACATATAAATGAGTTTCTTAAATTCAGTTCTTAAAGTATTCGTTGGGGATAAATCTAAACAAGATGTCAAGGCTACCTTACCCTTGGTCAATAAGATCAAATCCTTTGAAAGCGAAATGGAGAACCTCAGTCATGATGAACTTCGAGCGAAAACTGACGAATTCAAAACATTGATCGATCAGGCCCGACAGGACATTGAAAATCAAATTGTCCAACTCAACGAGGAGGCCGATTCGAGTGAGGATATCGATAGAAAAGAAGACATTTATCAGGAGATCGACCGCTTAAAGGACGAATCTTATAATGTCACCGAAGCGGTTTTAAATGACATACTTCCCCAGGCCTTTGCCGTTGTAAAAGAAACAGCAAGGCGTTTTGTGAATAATACATCCATAACGGTCAAGGCTTCCACTTTTGATCGTGAACTCTCCGGAACAAAAGATTATATAACACTCGATGGTGATAATGCGACCTGGTCGAATTCCTGGGATGCAGCCGGAAAAGCGATTACCTGGGATATGATCCACTATGATGTTCAACTCATTGGTGGTATCGCTATGCATGAAGGGAAAATTGCCGAAATGCAAACAGGGGAAGGTAAAACACTTGTTGCCACATTACCGGTTTATTTAAATGCGCTATCAGGAAAAGGAGTGCATTTGGTTACTGTTAACGATTACCTTGCTAAACGTGATAGCGCCTGGATGGCCCCAATTTTTGAATTTCATGGGTTAAGTGTTGATTGTATAGATTATCATAAGCCCAATTCTGAAGGCAGAAGAAAAGCCTATAATGCCGATATTACTTATGGCACCAATAATGAATTCGGTTTTGATTATCTACGAGATAATATGGCGCATTCACCAGATGATCTTGTTCAACGTCCGCATCATTATGCGATCGTCGATGAGGTTGATTCGGTTTTAGTGGATGATGCCCGAACTCCATTGATCATTTCCGGACCGATTCCAAAAGGTGATGAACATGAATTCAACGAGTTGAAACCCGTTGTTGAAGATATCGTTTCAGTGCAGCGTCAGTATTTGACAGGCGTATTAGCCGAAGCCAAAAAATTGATTGCCGAAGGTGATGATAAGGAAGGTGGGTTTAAATTACTCAGAGTATTCCGAGGCATGCCAAAAAATAAAGCGCTGATCAAATTCTTGAGTGAGGAAGGTGTCAAACAACTCCTTCAGAAAACTGAGAATTTCTATATGCAGGATAACAATAGGGAAATGCCTAAAGTTGATGCTGAACTCTATTATGTTATTGATGAAAAAACAAATCAGATCGATTTGTCCGATAAGGGCGTTGAGTATTTGTCGGGCGATGATGATCCCGATTTCTTCGTGATGCCCGAAATGGGAACCGAGATCGCTAAAATAGAATCGCAGGGATTAAGCCCTGAAGAGGAAGCCAAGTTAAAAGAAGAACTCTTTCGTGATTTCGGAGTCAAATCAGAACGTATCCATACCCTCAATCAATTGTTGAAAGCCTATGCGCTGTTTGAAAAAGACGTGCAATATGTTGTTATGGATAATAAGGTGATGATCGTTGATGAACAAACGGGTCGGATCATGGATGGAAGGCGTTATAGTGACGGTTTGCACCAGGCCATTGAAGCCAAGGAAAAAGTAAAAATCGAAGCGGCTACCCAAACCTTTGCCACGGTTACACTTCAGAATTACTTCAGGATGTATCGTAAACTATCAGGTATGACCGGTACAGCTGTGACTGAAGCAGGTGAATTCTGGGAGATCTATAAATTGGATGTCGTTGAGATTCCAACCAATCGTCCAATTGCGCGTGATGATCGTGAAGATTTGGTTTATAAAACCAAGAGAGAAAAATACAATGCCGTAATCGATGAGGTGACACGCTTGTCACAGGAAGGTCGTCCGGTACTTATCGGGACAACCAACGTAGAGATTAGTGAATTACTTGGAAGAATGCTTTCAATACGAAAAGTTCCGCATAATGTACTTAATGCAAAACTACATAAGAAGGAGGCCGATATTGTTGCCGAAGCCGGACAACCTGGTCAGGTGACTATTGCCACAAATATGGCAGGTCGAGGAACGGATATCAAGCTTAGTGAGGAAGTAATTAAAGCTGGTGGTTTAGCCATTGTTGGTACTGAGCGCCATGATTCAAGACGTGTCGACAGACAGTTACGTGGGCGTGCGGGCCGTCAGGGAGATCCGGGAAGTTCACAGTTTTATGTTTCGCTTGAAGATAATTTAATGCGATTATTCGGAAGTGAGCGCATCGCGAAAATGATGGATCGTATGGGATTGAAGGAAGGTGAAGTTATTCAACATTCTATGATCTCAAAATCTATTGAACGCGCTCAGAAAAAGGTAGAGGAAAACAATTTTGGGGTTCGAAAGCGACTACTTGAATATGATGATGTAATGAATGCGCAACGTGAAGTTGTTTATAAACGACGTTACCATGCTTTATTTGGAGAACGTCTTCGGGTTGACCTTGCCAATATGATCTTCGATACTTCCGAAATCATTGCTGAATCCAATAAGGAAGCTAATGATTATAAGAATTTTGAATTTGAATTAATTCGATATTTCTCCATGAGCTCTCCAATTTCTGAAGGGGAATTCAAAACGATGACCGCTCAGGAAATATCTGGAAAAATATATCGTGCTGCCTTTGATCATTATAAAGAAAAGATGGAGCGAAATGCTGATCTGGCCTTTCCTGTCATCAAAAATGTATATGAAAATCAAGGCGATCGTTTTAAGCGAATTGTGGTTCCCTTTACTGATGGTATTAAAACTTTGCAGGTTGTGACCGACCTTCAAAAAGCCTTTGAAACCAATGGAAAACAGCTGATCACTGATTTTGAGAAAAACATTTCTTTGGCTATCATCGATGATGCCTGGAAAACACATTTGCGTAAAATGGACGAACTTAAGCAATCGGTGCAATTGGCGGTTCATGAACAGAAAGATCCGTTATTGATCTATAAGTTTGAATCTTTTGAATTGTTTAAATCAATGATCGATCAGGTCAATAAAGATGTAATATCATTCTTGTTCAAAGGTGAAATTCCGCAGGAAACTGCCGATACCATTCAGGAAGCAAGAGCACGTGAGCGCGAAAATCTTGAAACCAAAAAGGAGGAAATTCCTAACATGGGTGAGCGTTCGGCCCAATCAAGAGCAGCCGGGGCAAACACACAACGACAATCGCAGGTTGTTGAAACTATTGTCAGGGATCGTCCGAAAATTGGTAGAAATGATAGGGTGACCATCAAGAATGTTATGAGTGGTGAAAATAAGACGGTAAAATATAAACAGGCTCAGCCTTTGATCGCCAAAGGCGAATGGGTGTTGATCGATGACTAACCATTGCATCGACATTGTGAGACATTTTAAAAATAATGGCGTGAAAATCTCTTTTTAAATTAGGGAAGTAAGCAATACGATTCCTACGTCACTTCGTTCCTCAGAATGACATTTTTTATATACTTCTTAATTATTTTAGAGCTGAGTAAAAGTGGTCAGGATCTTTTTCAAAAAAACCTGGAAAGATCATGTGAAATCCTATGTTTTTTATCATCATTACAAAGCTGTTTTTCAAAGAACGCGCTATGGGAAAATATGAAGTTTCGTAGTGCTGACAGGCTTTTCAGGTAATTTTTATTTATCAGCTTCAGATTTTTTTTTATTTTTAGAATGACTAAACACTAAAATTTAACTCATGAAATATGTTCTTGCCACCCTTGCAGGACTCATGGTTGCAGCGCTAATCACCTTTGGCATTGAATCCTTAGGCACCGTTTTTTTTCCATTACCAGAAGGTGCAAATCCTACAGATTTAGAATGGTTAAAGAATAATTTAGATCTCATCCCTACAGGTGCCATGATCATGGTCGCTTTGGCACATGTTATTGGAATAATTTGTGGAATGTTGGTCGCGGGTTTAATTGCTAAGAACTCTATGATCCCATCTTATGTGGTTGCTGTACTGATGCTTTTAGGGACAATTGCAAATTTATTTATGATACCTCACCCAACCTGGTTTATGTTTGTAGATATTGTCGGTGCTTTGATCGGGATTTATATTGGGAAGACTTTGGTCTCAAATAAATTAAAGGGTAATCCTGTTTAATACTGCTGGGTAATTACATTGCTGAATTTAGCATTAACCATGATGGTTTTTATACCCTGACTCACAGCAAAAGGATAATTCTTAATGGTTTTATTGGTAGTAGACTCGTCATTAAATCGTGACCGGTTTCCCGTGAAAACAAGATCATAATTGGCATTTGGTAATTTTATAAATGCATCGCTGTTCTCTAAAATTATATTCAAATTATTGAAGGTTTTATTAATGGCATGAATTGAAAGATCACCAAAACTGCCATTGATAATAGCATTTCCATTTAAAGCTTTGATATCGATATTAGAAGAATTCGATTTTAAAATCAAGGTATGGACTTCCTGCAAGATGGCATCTTCAACATAATTCAATTTCAATTCACCGGCATTCCATTTTTTAACGAAAATAGGCGAATAAGAGGCATTGATGGAAGTCTTGCTTCCATCAATGCTATTGGCCAGTAAACTTGAATGTGATAAATCAGCCTTCAAATTATGTATTACCGAACTAAATTTGAGTTCGCCGTGACGCACGTCAACTTTTAGCTTCGCATCTTTAGGCATTTTTATTTTTAGTGTACGCTTAACTTTTCCATCCCTTACCTTATCGATTTGTTCTCTTAATTCCTCGCGCCTGGCTTCACGTTCTTCTAATCGCTTCTCCATTTCCTCAGAGCGTTCCTCTAAACGTGCTTCTCTTTCTTTCAATCGCTTTTCCAATCGGGCTTCTCTTTCTTCCATTCTTTTCTCATACTCCGCAGCCCTTTTTTCCATACGCGCGGCATATTCTTCACCGAATTGCTCGCCAAACTTTTCACCCCAGGCTTCCATTTCCTTAACCCATTTATCATCAAATTTCTTGCTGTATTCTTCTCCCCACCGTTCCATATCCTTAGCGAACTTCTCATCAAACTGCTCACCAAACTTTTTGCCCCAGGCTTCCATTTTAACCGAATAGGCATCAAAATCGATCTTGGAGAACTCTTTCGCCCAGGCTTTCATTTTGTCCTTGTATTCCTTACCATACTTAAGCTCGTACTCCTTACTCCATCGTTCAAGATAGGCCTCTCCCTCCTTTTCGTATGCTTTGGAATCAAAATTTACATTATGCACACCTTCAGGTAATTCAGGCAATTCTGGTAATTCCGGCATTTCAGGGATTTCAAAATTCAATTCCGGCATCTCAGGCATTTCTGGCATCTCCGGCATCTCGGGTAAATCGGGCATTTCAGGAAGATCGGCCATTTCAAATTTTAGATCAATAAGCGCATCCATGGCCATTTCGGTCGCGAAATCGAAATCCCAATTAAATCTGTAATTTCCACCGGTTCTAATGGAAACCTCATCGCCACCACCTTCAACTTTTACTTCCCAGTCCTTTAAAACTTCTTCAAGTTCTTTTTTGCTTAGTTTATCACTTTCAATGTAAGCAACAACCTCTACCCGGTTCTGATCCCAGGTATCTATTTCAATATTGGTATAACTCGTATTTAGGTCGATCGTAACATCCTTTGACGTATTGATCGACTTAGACGTCTTTTCAAGCCTCTGTTGTGCATTTATGGTCAGCACTGAGAAAAACGCTAATGTCAAATATGTTCTATGTAATTTCATTTTTTAAAATTTTTAATGATTAGCTCTGAATTCCTTCAAAGCTTTGATCAGTGTTTAATTCATTCAACTTTTCTTTTAATCGATACAACAGATTTAAACGCAATTTCAAATTATCAATCAGGGCAGTAACGGTTTGTTCATTAGGTCCTGACTCGATAAGTTCATTCGACAAACGATCATATTCCGTACTTAATTCACCCAATCGATGTACGTAGCCATCAAAAAGTTCTTTATTTTCAGCGGAATACTGAAGTTTTGATAGTTCTAAATTGATATTGGCTAAATAATAATCCTCCACTTTCTTTAACTGTGGTGAGATCTCGCCAATTGATTTAGTGCTAACAACCTCATCAGTAGTAACTGCTGGTTTATCAGAAGTCATCTTATAAGCCCCGAAGCTCAAACCGATCAATACAACGACACTCGCGGCGATATTAAAGAATGTAAAACGGTGTTTAGATGCATTCTGCGGTAATTGATCCTCCAATTTTGAAAGAAATCTTGCTTCATGCCCTTCCGGCATTTTCATTCCGGAAATTTTCTGTTCGTTTTTAAATAATTTTCTAAGGTCTTGTGCCATTGTGTGTCAATATTAAAAGTTCTTTCAACTTCGATTTACCTCGTGATAACTGCGTACGGGAAGCAACTTCGGAAATATTCAATATTTGAGATATTTCCTGATGATCATATCCTTCAATGAGATAAAGCATCACTACATATTTGTACTTATCGGGTAATCTCTTAATTGCATCTTTTACTTCGTCTAAAGTAACTGCATCGTCTACCAACCATTCGGTTTCAAAACTTGTATCCACAACTTTTAGGTGCACCTCATCTAATTCGGCAAGTTCATGCTTCTTAGATTTTAAAGCGTCGATACTTTTATTGATCACGATTCGTTTTAACCAAGCTCCAAAAGTCACTTCACCTTTAAATTGATGAAGCTTCGAAAAAGCCTTGATAAAGGACTCTTGAACGATATCTTCAGCCTCCATCGAATCTTTTACAAACCGCATTGCAACGATGAACATGCCATCACAATAATTGTTGTACAGCTGCAACTGTGCATTGCGATCATTCTGTTTACATTGTTCAATAATGTTTGATGTCAACAATTTCACTCCTGATTTTTGGTTAGATCCTGTTCGAGATCATAATTCTATGGCCTCGATGAAACCTCTATATCAAATAAAGAACCTGAAATTAACTTAAATTGATCATTTTTTGACCTTGGTTTCATCCTAAAGACGATATTAAAAAGTAGATGTTGCAAAAAGGTAAATATTTTTTACAGTTTTGTAAAACATTCCTCTTTAAATTAACGTTTCTTTATAAGAAGAATCTGCATTATGCCTATCTTTGTTATAGTAAATCTCAAGAATGAACCGCTTTCTAAAACGCATAATTTTCCTACTTATAATCCTGGCTTCAGGACTGTTTATTCATGCCTATTTTAATGGTGATCTCCTTAAAAAACGCTTAAGTCCGAAAGATACCGTAGAATTTAAACTGAACGACTTAAAATTAGAGGTCTTTTATAACAGACCCTCAAAACGGGATCGTGAGGTATTTGGCGGTTTGGTCCCTTATAAGAAAGTTTGGAGAACCGGAGCTAATGAAGCTACCACATTTAAAACCAATAAGCCATTAAAAATTGGAAATGATTCTTTGGCCAAAGGGCGTTACACTTTATGGACCATTCCAAATGAAGAACAATGGCAGGTCATATTCAACTCAAAACAATATCCCTGGGGTGTTGATGAAACCATGCAACCAATGCGCGACCCCGAATTTGATGTCTTGACCATAGAAGTCCCGGTTCAAATTCTAAGCCGGCCGGTTGAACAATTTACTATTGCCTTTGATAATTCTACAGATAACTTATCTTTAACCATGGCTTGGGACAGGACAAAGATCAGTGTTCCGCTGAAATAGAAGTGAAGGATTCAGAAAAACATAAGTCGGGATTAAAAGAAAGAAAAGGTATTTCACCTCCGGAAATCACCGATGAAAAAGCAATTTCAAAGATCAAGGACAGCAGGAAAAAGCAGCCCTCCACTGACCAATTAATTAAGGGTATCGAGCAAGGTGAGATTAGTGCATTAAGCCGCGCCATTACCCTAATTGAAAGCAAAAGATCCTCTGATATTTCCAAAGCAAATGCTGTTATCAAAGCCTGTTTACCCATGGCCAACAGATCTGTACGGATTGGCATTACCGGGGTACCCGGATCCGGTAAAAGTACCTTTATAGAAGTTTTTGGCAAGCATTTAACGGCTCAGGGAAAAAAGGTCGCCGTTCTGGCAGTTGATCCGAGCAGCTCAATTTCCAAAGGAAGTATCCTTGGTGATAAGACACGAATGGAAGATCTGGTCAAAGATAAAAATGCCTTTATCAGACCCTCGGCTTCCGGCGATTCGTTGGGAGGTGTCGCGCGGAAAACCCGGGAAAGCGTTATTCTTTGCGAGGCGGCCGGTTTTGATACGATACTTATTGAAACCGTAGGCGTTGGACAAAGTGAAACAGCGGTTCACAGTATGGTCGACTTTTTCCTTTTATTAAAGCTTGCCGGCGCAGGCGATGAATTGCAAGGCATTAAAAGAGGTATTATTGAGATGGCTGATGCCATCGTTATCAATAAGGCCGATGGAGACAATCTGAAGCGTGCAAAATTGGCTCAGGTTGAATTTAGCCGGGCACTTCACTTATATCCTGAGAAAAATTCGG
>JABDLA010000193.1 GCA_013001965.1 Flavobacteriaceae bacterium
CCCTTTAATAATAATCAAACCGGCATGACTCAAGAAGAACGCGATATGATCAATTGCTGGATCAATCAAGGCGCACCAAAATAAAGACTATGATAACATTAGAAATTCTCAATTCCTGCTCTAACGAAGAGGCTCATTCCTATTTAGAAAGTTGTTGTGTTTCGTCCTCATGGATTACTAAAATGATAGCAAGCAGGCCATTTTCGTCACATAACGAATTGATTGAAAAAGCCGCTTCCTTATGGTATCATGAATGTTCGATCGATGATTATAAAGAAGCATTTACAGGTCATCCAGTCATAGGTGACGTTGACAGCTTAAGAGAAAAATTCACTCAATTCAAGGAATTGGCCGGGAATGAGCAATCCAGGGTGGCCGAAGCCGATGAGGCAACCATTAAGGCATTGGCCAAAGCGAATACTGATTATCACGAAAAATATGGATACATCTATATTGTGAGTGCGAGTGGGAAATCGGCCGAAGAAATGTTGGCTATACTCCAATCACGGATGCGACATGACCCTTCAGATGAAATTCTTATTGCCGCTAATGAACAACATAAGATCACTTGCATCCGACTTGCAAAATTGATTGATGGATTAGCGTCCTCAAAAATATTATCCAGCCATATCACGACACATGCACTGGATACGGCCTTAGGAAAGCCCGTTTACAAAATGGATATAATTTTAAAGGAGCGAAAAGAAAAAATCTGGAAACCTATTAATGTGGGTGTCACAAATCCAGATGGCCGAATATCCGATGTATTAGCGCCAGGATATTTTCTGAAACCAGGAAGCTATAAAATGATTTTTATGACTAAAGATTATTTCGCTGCTTCAGGCCAGGAAGGATTCTATCCTCAAATCTCAATTCAATTTAATGTGACTGATAATTCACATTATCATATTCCCCTATTATTAAGTCCCTACGGATTTACCACCTATAGAGGAAGTTAGTATTTCAAAATTTTAATCCATGAAACTTAGTATTTCTGAAAATAAGAAAACACAAATATTTGAAGACCTTCGGGTCGCAAATCAAAATTTTAATGCCATTTATCGCGGCGACCGAGAGGATCGCCAACCCATACATACCGTATATGGAGGTGCCGATCTTTTTAAATTTGACACTGCCAAAACCCTGGGAAAAATAGCGCTAAAATCCTTTTTACAATATGCGCCCAATTGTATTGAATTCGGAAAGGCCTTCCAATTGAATGGTTATGACCAATTTCCTTCGGATGAAAATGAGATTGAGGCCTTGATTAAAACATTAAATGCCTCCTCCAAAGAAGATTTAAAAACGCATTTTGCCGGATTCTCCCATCGCATTTATCACAAAGTGATCGATAAATTACAACATGAAGGTGTGGAAGATTTTCGGATTGATTTTGAGGATGGATTTGGAAATCGCACTGATCAGGAAGAAGATGAAACCGCTGTTTTTGCAGCAGAACAGGTCGCCAAAGGCATGACCGAAAACAGCCTTTCACCCTTTATTGGAATACGAATTAAACCCTTCACCGAAGAATTAAAGGAACGTGGCTTACGGACTCTTGACCTATTCCTGACCGCACTACTCAAAGCAAGCGGTGGTAAACTCCCTGAGAATTTCGTTGTGATGCTCCCAAAAGTGACCATCCCTGCCCAAATTGTTGCACTGGTGTCATTTTTTGAAGTCTTTGAACATGATTTCAATCTCGAACATGGTGCATTGAAAATGGAAATGATGGTTGAAACCACCCAATCGATCATGGATCATAATGGTACTAATCCATTATTTCGTTTTATCCTTGCCAGTAAAGGACGCTGTATTGCAACTCATTTTGGCACCTACGATTATACGGCATCAAATAATATCACTGCCAAATATCAGGAAATGGATCATGATGTCTGCGACTATGCCCATTATACGACCAAAGTGGCTTTGGCACATACCGGAATTTGGCTTTCCGATGGCGCGACAAACACAATGCCTATTGGACCTCATCGTGGTGACCTTTCTCCCGATCAAAAGGAAGAAAATAAAATGGTGGTTCACAGGGCATGGTTAAAAGGATATGGGCATATACGACATTCCTTGTATAAAGGACTATACCAGGGTTGGGACCTTAACCCTGCACAATTACCAATGCGCTATACGGCGGTTTATGCCTTCTTTCTTGAAAGTTATGATGATGCCGTTATCCGTTTGAAAACCTTTATTGAAAAGGCAGCCCAAGCCACTTTAATCGGGGATACATTTGATGATGCCGCCACAGGGCAAGGTTTATTGAATTACTTTTTAAAGGCATTAAACAGTGGCGCGATTACCATTGATGAAGTTTTGGCGACAGGCTTGACCCTGGATGAGATCCGTACACGGTCTTTTGCTAAAATCATTAAAGACAGACGGGCTAATTCTCAATAGTCGTTCTCTTGATAATGGATTTGAAGTAATTGGGCCACCACGCTAATTGCAATTTCTTTCGGAGAATCACCTCCAATCTCTAAACCAATTGGACAGATCACATTATCCATACCCTCTACAATGTTCATTTCTTTCTTAAGCATTGAATGAAAGCGATGGCGTTTGGTCTTACTGCCGATCAGGCCTAAATATTTTGTCTCTTCCTTAACCGCCATTGCGATGATCTCGAAATCGATGACATGGTCATGGGTCAACACTAGAACATAGCAATTCTTACCCCATTGAACCGCACTTTTAAAGGTTTTAAAATCCTTTTCATTCGTCAAGTGAGTATGTATACTTTCATCTAACTTTAATTGGTCATACCAATGCGCTCTGGAATCAATGAGATGCACTTCAAAGGGCGTGTCCACAAGCATTTTTGCAATTTCTACACCAATATGTCCAGCACCAAATAAAAATAATTGAGGGGATTGATTCATAGGTTCTATAATTAATTCAACTTGTCCGCCACAGCATTGTTCAAACTCAGGACCTAAGGTATATGAAAGTTCGATGATCCTGTTTTCTTCAATTGCCTTTAGAGCTTCATCTATAGCTAGAAACTCAAGTTTTCCACCACCAATCGTCCCATGAATTGACTTGTCTTTGAGGACGATCATTCTCGAGCCTACTTTACAAGGCGTAGAGCCCAGGCATTTCGTAACAGTGATCAAGGCCACGGCCTGACGGCTTTTCTGAAACTTATGGAGTTGGTTTAACCAGTTCAAGTTGATTTATTAAATACGGATAAAAATAAGACTTTTTTAACGGAATTTCTATGGTGAATAGCCTATGTTTGACAGGGAATATTGATAATGGTAAATTCCTTAATTTTGCTGTAATCTTTCTAAAATTTATTCGTCTATTAAATCTATGAAACCCTAGGCTATGCAGAAAACATATTATGATCCCAAAGATCTGAGAAAATTTGGGAAAATATCGGAGTGGAGTGAAGAACTCGGCGAAAAATTCTTTGAATATTATAATACTGTATTTGAAGAAGGTGCTTTGTCAGCACGAGAAAAAGCGCTTATTGCCTTGGCTGTTTCACATGTTGTAAAATGCCCATATTGTATTGATGCATATACAAAAGATGGTCTTCAACGTGGAATTACCAAAGAAGAGATGATGGAGGCCGTACATGCCGGTGCGGCTATTGAAAGCGGCGCAACTTTGGTTCATGCAGTTCAAATGATGAACAAGGTGAATAAATTAGAAATGTAAATGGCGACAAAGTCCCTTAAGAAAAGAGAAAGCGATCTGGCCAATGTAAATCGTCAGCTTGAAATATTGTCTAACGGTATTTTCCAGGATGGTGAATTGCCAAAATTCAAAGATAAGATCGCAGAGACAGGTCAGTTTCCACTACGTCCAAATAAACTGGAAGTCCTTCAGATCAATTTAGGTTATATGTGTAACCAGGTATGTGAACATTGTCATGTCGATGCAGGCCCTGACCGAAAAGAGATCATGACAAAGGAAACGATGTTGTTATGCCTGGAGGTCATCAGAAAAACCGGCGCACATACATTAGATCTCACGGGCGGTGCTCCGGAAATGAATCCCGAATTCAGATGGTTTGTCGAAGAGGCTTCTAAAGCAGGAATCAAAGATTTCATCGTGCGCTCTAACCTAACCATCATTCGTGCGAATAAAAAATATTTTGACCTTCCCGAATTTTTTAAAAAGCACAACGTTCATGTTGTTTCTTCCATGCCGCACTGGACACGCGGAAAAACAGATAAACAACGCGGTACTGGTGTTTTTGATAAATCGATCAAAGCACTACAAGATTTAAATGCCATTGGCTATGGAATGCCGGGCAGTGAGCTCAAACTTGATCTTGTTTATAATCCTTCAGGCGCCTTTCTTCCCGGAGATCAAATGTCTTTGGAAAAGGAATTTAAGAAAGCATTGAAGGAAGACTTCGATATTCAATTTCATGATCTGTTCGCGATTACAAATTTACCCATTAGCCGATTTCTGGATTACCTGATTGCATCGGAGAATTATGAAGATTATATGTACGCTCTGGTCGAGGCTTATAATCCAAAGGCCGTTTCCAATGTTATGTGTACCAATACCATTTCGGTGAGCTGGGACGGTTGGCTGTACGATTGCGATTTCAACCAGATGTTGGATTTAAAGGTAGATAGTAAGATAAAGCACCTTAAAGATTATAATGAGGAACTCCTCAATAACCGAAAGATCATTATCTCTCAACATTGTTACGGTTGTACTGCAGGAGCAGGAAGCAGTTGCCAGGGAAGCGTTGCCTAAATGAATTATGAGTGATCGTCTAATTATCATCTTTACCAGAAATCCTGAACTCGGAAAAGTAAAAACGCGCTTAGCCAAGTCCATTGGAGATGCGGCCGCATTAAATATTTACAATTATCTTCTTGATCATACCGAAAAGACCATAAGTCAGATTGAAGGTGACAAAGCAGTTTATTATTCAGAAAAAGTAAGGCATGAAGATATCTGGAAAAATTCCAGGTATCAAAAATATGTTCAGCAGGGCAATGACCTTGGACTAAAAATGCAAAATGCCTTTCAATCTGCATTTAATAATGGCTATAAAAAAGTCATCATCCTAGGAAGTGATCTTCCCGATCTCAATCCAGACCATATTCGTTTAGCAACTAAAAAATTGGACCAGTATGATGTGGTCATTGGCCCGGCACAGGATGGCGGATATTATTTATTAGCATTAAAATCATTACCTTCATCGATCTTTAAAAATAAGGCCTGGGGCACTTCAAGCGTACTTAAGGATACACTCAATGACCTGCAATCTCATAGCGTATTTTTACTTGAAGAGTTGAACGATACTGATACTTTTGAAGACATCCGGGATAATGATAAATTAAAAGCATTTATTAGCAGTAATGATTAAACAAATACGTCAAACAACCAAGTATCTTAAAGACAAGGGATTTGAAAATGCCGAAATCGGTATTATTCTTGGGACCGGATTGGGCCTGCTTATTGATGAACTCGATATCATCAAGGAAGTGAGTTATAACCACATTCCCAATTTTCCGACGGCAACAGTAGAATTCCATAAAGGCAAATTGCTTTATGCCGAATTATCCGGAAAAAAAGTTATCGTCATGCAAGGTCGATTTCATGTCTATGAAGGCTATTCCCTTAAGGATGTCACTTATCCGGTTCGAATTATGGAACAATTCGGGATTCACACACTCTTAGTTTCAAATGCAGCTGGAGCCATTAATCTCGACTTTAAGAAGGGTGAATTAATGCTTATTGAAGATCATATCAACCTTCAGGGAAGCTCGCCATTGGCATTTAAGGGTGTAGAGCAATTGGGAGAACGTTTTACCGATATGAGCGCACCTTATAGTGAGGAAATAATAGCTTCCATAAAATCTATTGCTCAAAGCATGAACATAAAATTACATGAAGGTGTTTATGCCAGCGTCGTAGGGCCACAGCTTGAAACGCGAGCCGAATACAAAATGCTCAAAATTATTGGCGCCGACGCCGTTGGAATGAGCACAGTCCCAGAAGTCATTGTCGCCAACCATTTAAAAATAAAGGTTGGGGCATTGTCAGTTTTAACCGATGAGTGCGACCCAAATAACTTAATGCCTGTAAATATTGCTGACATTCTGGAAATGGCAGCAAAGGCTGAACCCGAATTGATAAATTTGATTAAAGAACTTATAAAAACCTTATAATGAGCTATTTAGAAACAACACATGATGTCTATAAAGAAGCCGCATTGTCCCCTGATGTCGGACTATGTTGTACCACAAATCCGATTTGGGAGCTCCCGGGATTAAAGATTCCAAAGATCATGCAGGAAATGAACTATGGCTGCGGAAGTACTGTACATGCACGTGATCTTACAAACAATCCCAAAATGTTGTACGTAGGTGTTGGTGGCGGAATGGAACTATTGCAATTTGCCTATTTCAATCGACAAAAAGGCGGTGTCATTGGCGTTGATGTTGTTGAGGAAATGCTTGAAGCGTCCAGAAAGAATTTCAAAGCGGCCGAGGAATTAAATCCTTGGTTTAGAAGTGATTTTGTTGAGCTCAAAAAAGGTAATGCCCTCAATTTGCCTGTTGATGATAATAGCATTGATGTTGCGGCACAAAATTGTTTGTTCAATATTTTCAAGGAAGAAGACCTTAAAAAAGCAATTGCTGAAATGTATCGTGTTTTAAAACCTCATGGTCGTTTAGTGATGAGTGATCCAACCTGTGAACAGGAGATGAATGAGAATTTACGGAATGACGATCGTTTAAGGGCATTATGTCTTAGTGGAAGCTTACCGATTGCCGATTATGTAAAATTGCTAACAGATGCTGGCTTTGGAACCATAGAGATTCGGGCAAGAAAACCCTACCGCATTTTAGATCCAAAGCATTATGATACCGATGAACTCATTTACATTGAATCCATAGAAGTCGCGGCAATTAAAGATCCTATGCCATTGGATGGTCCATGTGTTTTTACAGGAAAAGCGGCCATCTATTTTGGGGATGATGACTTTGTTGACGACAACAATGGGCATATACTGCTAAAGAATCAGCCCTTAGCCATATGTGACAAAACGGCGGCAGCTCTTGCGTCGCTGAAGAGAGACGATATTTTTATCAGCGAATCGACCTTCCATTATGATGGCGGTGGTTGTTGTTAAGTGTAAATAGTTCGTTTATGAAATACCTCAGCTACTTAGTTATCCTTTTGCTTTCAGCCTCTTGCTGCGGTAGTAAAGGTCTTGCTCAAAACGCCACATACAAAAATGATATAGCAGTACTTCTTTCGGAAGCGGAAAACAAGGAAGCGACTGATGACACCTTAACTGAAACCATGGTCAATACTGTTGAAGAGTTGGATTCGGCAATTTCTGAAAGCGATTCAGAATTGGAACATACGACTTCAAAGAGCGATCAATCCGAAGAAATCTTCGATCATTCAAAATGGACTACTCTTTTAAAAAAATATGTTTCCGATGCAGGAAATGTTGATTATAAAGGGTTCAAATCCGACTGGAAATCGCTTAAAGAATACATCGCCTCCTTAGGTAAAAACATGCCTAATTCCACATGGAGCAAAAACGACAAGTTGGCCTATTGGATCAATGCGTATAATGCCCTTACGGTCGATCTCATTGTTAGGAACTATCCGGTTAAGAGTATAAAAGATATTAAAGGTCCCTGGAGCCAACGCCTCTGGAAATTAGGGGAAAAATTGTATGATTTGAATGAGATCGAACATCAAATTTTACGAAAGATGGATGAGCCTCGAATTCACTTTGGAATTGTTTGCGCCTCATATTCCTGTCCGAAATTATTGAACGAGGCCTACATCTCTGAAAACCTGGATGATCAGCTAACAGCTGTAACCCGTGAATTCCTGGCCGACAAGAATCGGAATGATCTATCTGAAAATGAAATTAAACTATCTAAGATCTTTCAATGGTTTGCAAAGGATTTCAAGCAAAACGGAACCTTGATTGATTTTCTAAATCAATACTCGGAAGTGAGCATTTCGTCGAGCGCTAAAAAGCGCTTTTTAGATTACAATTGGGATTTAAATGAATAAGATTTCTATTATTATTCCTATCCTAAATGAGGCCGAATACATTGGTCGTCTGCTGGATCATCTCCATTTAAATTCAACTCCAAACAACATTGCTGACATTATCGTTGTAGATGGTGGAAGCACAGATGCTTCAAAAAATATTGTTGGAGAATTTGAGAACGTCATTTTGTTAGAATCTGAAAAAGGCCGTGCCAAACAAATGAATTTTGGGGCTCGAAAGGCTAACGGTAACATCTTATATTTTCTTCATGCAGACTCTTTTCCACCTAAAAATTTTGATAGCCTGATTATAAAGGAAATTGAGAACGGGAACCAGGCAGGTTGCTTCCGAATGTCTTTTGATCATGATCATTGGTGGTTGCGTTTGGCGAGCTGGCTCACCCAATTTAAATGGCGTGCATGTCGCGGTGGTGACCAAAGCCAATACATTTCTAAAACCCTATTTAATGAACTTGGAGGATTTGATGAAAGCTATATCATCTATGAGGATAACGATCTCATTAATAAGCTTTATGCCCGAAAAGAATTTACAGTGATCTCTGAAAAATTGACGACTTCGGCGCGATGCTACCGCAAAAACGGCATCTGGCGTTTGCAATATCACTTCTGGACCATTTATGTGAAAAAGTGGTTTGGTGCTTCGGCAGAAGAAATTCACCGTTATTATAAAAAAAATATTATTTAACCGGGTTTTAGTGGTTTAAATAAGTTTCACTTATGACGCTTTCAACCGGTTTATTTTGAGGAGTAAACCGTGAGTTGTTTTCCCCGCCTGACCTTTCATCATTATGATACCATTTCCATATAAATCCCCCGGAGAACCAGCTTTCATGCCAAAATTCTTCAAATAATGCCTTGGTTGTATTGGTTTGGGCCTCGAGATTAACCTGGTCCATTGAACGATCAGCCTTCCAGGGTTCTTTCCCAGCGAAATCAACACTTCGGTAACCGAATTCGGTAAACAAAATGGGTTTTTTATACGTTCTTGATAAGGACTCAATAATTGGCTTATGGACCACCCAACCCTGTTTACACTCCTCTACTGTTGGGGTTTGGCTGTCACTCACCGGGAAGTAGGCATCAACTCCAATATAATCCAATTGTTCCCAGAACGGTGTGCGTTTAAATTCGTCCCAATTGGCGGCATAGGTTAATTGGCCTTTATAAACTGCCTTAATTTTGTCTATCAATGTATTCCAGTATTCAGGCCTGTTCTCGATGAACTTCTCCAATTCAGTTCCAATGCAAAAAATTTCAACCTTCGTTTCCTGAGCAAGAGCTGCATATTCCATAATGAAGCTCGTATAGGCTTCTTCCAATTGATTCCAATGTGCTTCATCAGGCATTTCTATGTATCCGGTAAACGCGCCTCGCCAAACCCATATTTGAGGTTTGAGCATGATCTTTATATTCTTTTTCCGAAGCTCTTCAATATATTGTTCAGCACCTTGACGCGTTTCACCAAACCATTGGCGATCGGTATTAAATACAATCTCCGGATGCTCTAAATTTCTAATAAATCCAAATGGCATTATGGCCGCATAATTTGCATTAATTTCGACCACTGGCTGCACATGTTGTTCATTAATGGCATCCCGGGAAGCTACAAAACTGACGCCATTGATCTTTTCAGGCTTGACGACAGTCATACTGCAGCCGCTTAATAAAAGCAATAAACTAAAGCAGTA
Source organism: Flavobacteriaceae bacterium (assembly GCA_013001965.1). Taxonomy (GTDB): domain Bacteria; phylum Bacteroidota; class Bacteroidia; order Flavobacteriales; family Flavobacteriaceae; genus JABDLA01. The sequence continues at coordinate 9,723 of JABDLA010000193.1, forward strand.
AACTAGTCTCATAAATGTTAATTATTGCCTAAATTTAATCAATCTGTTATTTTGTTGATAAGGTTTTAACATATCCTTCGACAAATTTCTCAACTAAACCAAAAATATGGAGCAGGTCGTCATTATTGGCAATGGTATATCCGGAGTAACCGCTGCGAGACATATCCGTAAATTATCCGATAAAAGCATTACCATCATTTCTTCTGAAACTGATTACTTCTTTTCACGTACGGCACTGATGTATATTTTTATGGGCCATATGAAATTTGAACATACGAAGCCCTATGAAGATTGGTTTTGGGAGAAAAATAATATCAATCTTGTCAATGGGTACGTTGAGTCGATCAATACAGATAACAGCTCTTTAAATCTTAGGGATGGTAGGGTCCTTGGGTATGATAAACTCATTATTGCCACAGGAAGTAAGTCGAATAAATTTGGCTGGCCGGGTCAGGATCTTGTAGGTGTTCAAGGTTTATATCACAAACAGGATCTTGACAATTTGGAAATCTATGCACCTAACAATACCATCTGTAAACGAGCCGTCATTGTTGGTGGCGGACTGATAGGCATTGAATTGGCTGAAATGCTTAATACACGAAATATTCCTGTAAC
>JABDLA010000061.1 GCA_013001965.1 Flavobacteriaceae bacterium
ATTTTAAAATCGATCCAATTGCTGCACCACCTTTAACCCGATTCCATGAGGTGTCAATACCGTCGAATACATTGGTTTTATCAGCAGGCATATCCCCTTTAAGAAGTTCGATATACTCCTTTTGTGATCCTCGGGTCAAAACACGACCAAATCCCTGGCATAAATGCTGACTACTGGCCAAAGAAGCGATTTCATTGTTTGATAGGCCCTTTGAAGGATAGTAGACGCCTATATCGATATTGAGCATATTCGACTTATCGGCTTTTTCAAAATTTTCCTGGCTTCCATAGAACCACCAGGAGGTATTAAAAAATAAGCGCTTTGGCTGCCAGGTATCAACATGAGCTAATTGATCGGGGTAGACAGAAGGGTCAATCACAAGATCAAAAGCTTCAAGGCTTAACATGGCCGAACTTGTATGGTGCCCATGGTTTGTTCCTGGTGTATCGTGTTTAAATCGATTAACGATCACATCGGGTTTAAATTTTCGGATTGCCCAAACAACGTCACTTAAAACCTGGTCCTTATCCCAAATCTCTAAAGTTTCATCCGGATGTTTTGAATAGCCAAAATCATTTGCCCGGGTAAATAATTGCTCACCGCCATCAATGCGTCTTGCGGCAAGTAATTCCTGTGTTCTGATGACACCTAATAATTCCCTGATCTCAGGACCGATGAGGTTTTGTCCGCCATCACCACGTGTCATCGACAAATAGGCGGTTCGGGCTTTTACATGATTTGACATATAAGATATCAATCGTGTATTCTCGTCATCGGGATGTGCTGCAACATAAAGTACAGAGCCCAGAAAGTTCAGTTTCTGAACGGCATCATGAATTTCGGAAGCGTTTAATCGCTTCGGTTGCTGGGCGAAGGATAAAAGAAAAGAAAAACCTAATAGGAAACTAAAAAGGATTGGTTTTCGCATGATTATAGGAGTTAGCTATGGCTAATATATAAAAGAAATGCAGTGAGCAGACGGCTTTTAATGTTTCTTTAACTTAAGCTAATTTCAGAGCCATTTCTTTCTTTTGAAATAAAGAAACATAAAAATAACAATGATCACCATGACTCCCCAAAGGATATAATAACTGTATTTATAATGCAGTTCAGGAATGTTATCGAAGTTCATTCCGTAAATTCCGGCAATAAAGGTTAATGGAATAAAAATAGTGGCCATGATGGTCAACACTTTCATGACCTCATTCATCTTATTGCTGATTGTGGTCATATACATGTCCATCAAACTCCAGATCATTTCTCTGTATATTTCAACATTCTCATTCACTTGGATGATATGGTCATAGATATCACGGTAATAATTTTTGATCTTTTTGCCAATGAGATCATTTTCAAGTTTATCAATGCGGCTTATAACCTCTCTTAATGGAAAAATCGCCCGTCTGACCTTAAGGATCTCGCGCTTCATTTCCTGAACTTGTCGGCTTAGGTCATCACCTAGTTTGTCTGCAAACAAATCGGATTCCAGGTCTTCAATTTTATCCCCGAGCGTTTCAATAATATTGAAATAATGGTCTACAACAGCATCGATCAGGGAATATAATAAATAGTCGGCCGACATACTACGGATGCGTCCTTTGCCAGATCGGATGCGGTCCCGTATTTCTTCAAAAACATCACCTTCGGCTTCCTGAAAGGAAATGACATAGTTTTTTCCAAGTACAAAACTAACTTGCTCACTAACCACCTTTTGGGCATTATCATAGTACAGCATTTTAATAACCACAAACAGATAATTCTCATATTCATCCATTTTGGGACGCTGTGCAATGTTAACGATATCTTCGAGTACCAGGGGATGAAGATTGTAATAGGACCCTATTTTTTCTATTTCATTTACATGGCTGAGGCCGTTAATGTTTAGCCATGTAGTTGAATCACTTGTTTTGAATTCGAAGGCATCTTCAATGGTCTTTAATTCTTTTTCAGAACAACTGTCTTTGTTAAAATCGAAAGATTCCATAAACAATTGCTGTTCATGTTTACGACCGGTGTAAATTATTGCACCGGGAACCTGACCTATCTTTTTTCTGAAATTTGCCCGACTATTGTTTTCCATTAGTTGAATTTAATGAATGAAGCTTTTATAGTAGATCCCCAATCGCATCCTTCTGAACCAAAGTTACAGCTTTTTGTAACATCAGGTTATTCGGATAGGTGACCAGGTCGCCATTTTCCAATCGTAAATGCAGATGAAAGGCTCTAATATCTTCAATGATAGCGGTTATAGGGAAGTCCTTATCATGGATCTCAATCTTATCACCTACCTTATAAGGGAAAGAAAAAAACATGATAACGCCTGAGGTGATATTACTAAGGATGGACCAAATAGCAAAAAGTGCTATTCCTAAAATGGCGAAGACAGAGGAAAAGACCAGGCTGATATCTGAAATATCAAAGCCAAGGACAAAGCCCTCAATGAGAAAACCAATGAACATCAATCCAAACCCAATATAGCGCGTTATCAAACTCACACGTTGAACATTGATATTATTTTTTTGACCAATTTTTCTAATGGTAATCTTAACCACAAAATAGGCGGTCATTAAAATTATAAATACAATAAACGAATTGATTATCTCCGATTTGTGGGTATTAAAAAACTCCAGCATAATTTTTTGATTCAATTATCAGGCAAAGATATGCGAGAACAGACTAATCTTCTAATCTAAACCAAGAGAATCTCTTAAAATTTCGTCTTTATTGCTGTTTTTTCCCCAATAGGCCGATTTTATACTTTTTAAATGAGTCGCTTTTGTCGTAAGCGTTTTGGCATTGGGACCGAATCCGCTTTTAAAGGTTTCTTCCCAGCCATGAATTTCATATGGGAAGTCAGGATTAAAATCAATACTTAAGGATCGATGGAGGTCGGGATAATCAAGCGTATATTTTCCTTCAGTCAGTGAAGCTGTTGCCGTATAGGCTTTTGCTTCCACATGTTTGAGGCGTATAAATTCAAAAGAGGGCACAATCATCAGGTCACCCTGTGGTACGCTTGAAGGATCTAAACGCAATTGGGTCCAAAGTTCATTTTCAAGGACTGACTTATCCAGTTTTAAATTCTGATCCGCTTCGGTTTCAAAATAAGAGTGTGAACTAAGCTCAAATTGTTCGCGATTATTGAGTTGTGCATAAACATGACCGCACCATTCCTGCATCGAGGCCGAAACTTTGATGGCATGTTGGTTATTGCTTACCGGATAAAGAATGCTCTGCATCACCG
>JABDLA010000065.1 GCA_013001965.1 Flavobacteriaceae bacterium
GCTAAAAAAGAGCAGCGTAAAAAACCGGACATCGACTAATTTTATCTCATTTTCATTTCGAATTTGGAAATTCATAATTATATTTGCAGCGTTCTCAATTAAGGGGTGCCCATTCCCGATTTAATCGGCAGGCTGAGATCATACCCATCGAACCTGAGCAGGTAATGCTGCTTAGGAAGCGAACGTTAGGAAAATGTCCGGTGGACATTTTTAGTGAGTGCCAAAGAATCATCAATTTTGAGGTTTTGCTATTTAACGTTCAACAAGAAACCATTATAAATAAGAATAATCACCCCTTTTATTCGATTATAAATTCAATTGAATGAAATATTTCTATTCGTTGATCACTTGTGCCCTGTTGCCATTTATTGGCCTTAGCCAGGACAAACCACAGGATTCAACTAAAGTTGAGAAACTGGATACCGTTCTCGTAACCGCAGTGCGGGTAACCGCCGATTCGCCGATCACCCATTCAAACCTGGAAAAAAAAGACATTGAGAAAAGAAATCTGGGTCAGGATCTGCCCATTTTATTAAATTATTTGCCTTCGGTTGTAACCACAAGTGATGCCGGCGCCGGGGTTGGATATACAGGCATACGTGTGCGCGGTGTGAGTGCCCAATCGACCAATATTACCATTAACGGTATTCCCTATAATGATGCCGAGTCTTTAGGTACCTTTTGGGTGGACCTTCCTGATTTTTCTTCATCGGTTGAAAGCTTGCAGTTGCAACGCGGTGTAGGAACCTCAACCAATGGGTCAGGGGCATTTGGAGCGAGTATAAATATTTTAACTGACGCAATTTCTGAAAAGGCAAATGGAGAGATTTCAAATAGTATAGGAAGCTATAATACCCGCAAGCACACCCTAAAGTTTAGTACTGGAAAACTTAATAACAACTTCGAAATTGCAGGAAGGCTTTCACAAATTCGTTCCGATGGCTATATAGACAGAGCAGAATCAAATCTGAAATCCTACTTTCTGCAAGGCGCCTATGCATCCAATAATACATTGATAAAGGCCTTGGTTTTTGGAGGCCATGAAATTACCTATCAGGCCTGGAATGGTATTGATGCAGAAACCCTGGAATCCAACCCAACCTTTAATCCCTCCGGACTTTATTTTGATGATGATGGTGAGATGCAATTCTATGACAATGAGGTCGATGATTACAAGCAAGACCACTATCAATTACACTGGAATCAACGCATAAACAACCAGTGGTCAACGAACATCGGACTGAATTATACCTATGGGAGAGGCTTTTTTGAACAGTATAAGGAAGATCAGGATTTCGCAGACTATGATTTTGAAGATATAGAGATTGGAGGAGAGGTCATCAATACAACAGATCTCATCAGGAGACGATGGTTGGATAATGATTTTTATGTGATCAATGTGAATTCCAATTTCAAGACCAATGATTTGAATCTCACCTTTGGGGGATCCTATAGCACCTATGATGGAGATCATTTTGGAGAAGTTATTTGGGCCGAATTCGCAAGCCAAAGCCAAATTAGAGATCGCTATTATGACGGGAATGGTCGGAAAAAAGATTTTAGCATATTTGCGAAATCAACGTTTAAGATCAACGAGCGCATCAATTTATATGGTGATTTACAAATGCGTTTCATTGATTATAGCACCTCCGGTTTAACTTCAGACAGAGTGAATTTGACGATAGATGAGTCCTATGATTTTTTCAATCCAAAATTCGGATTAACCTATAAGATCAATCCTAAAAATCAGTTGTATGCATCCTATGCAAGAGCCAACCGTGAACCTAGCCGAAGTGATTTCGAAAGCAATCCTGATGTTGCCCCTGAACAATTGAATGATTTTGAGTTTGGATGGCGGCATACAGACAGGCAATTCATGCTTAATGCAAACTTTTATGCAATGCTCTATAATGAACAGTTGGTGTTGACCGGAGCCATTGATGATGTGGGAACTCCAATACGGTCGAATAGCGGAAAAAGTTATCGCCTCGGACTGGAAATTGAATCTGCATTCGCTTTGTCAGATCAGATGAGTGTCCAACCTAATATTTCAATTAGCACGAATAAAAATAAAGAAACCTTTGCTTCAATTGATGGACAACTGGTGAATCTCGGGAAAACGAATATTTCATTTTCACCTGAATTGATCGTCTCAAATGCAATAGTCTACAAACCAATCAATGCTTTGCAATTATCTTTCCTGAGCAAGTATGTGGGAGAACAATTCATGGGAAATACAGATTCGGAAGTTTCACGACTAAGCGCCTATTTCGTCAATGACTTCAGTGCCAGTTATGAGATCGATACAAAATCGATTTTCAAATCGATCGTATTTTCGGCCTTAGTAAATAATGTGTTTAATGAAAGCTATGTTTCCAACGGGTATTATTTTACATATGATGATGACTTCTCACAGCCGGGGATCATAACAACAATTGAAGGCGCAGGGTACTATCCACAGGCAACAACCAATTTTTTGATTGGGGCAAGCTTGAAGTTTTAATTGGTAATATTAAGATTGCTTCCGTTTAATACAGCACGATATGATTTTAATCCACATGGCAGGTTGGGATTATTTAGTGGTTGTCCGGTAAACAGGCTGTATTTATTTTCATCCATACAGCCGCAAGTGCCTTCAATGCCGTTGATTGACAAAACAGAACAGCTGTTTTGACTGTGATTAGGGTCGCCGGCATCATAGGCTACAAAACCGGTTCCGGTATTGGTGACGATGATGCCTTTATTGCCATGATTAGGAACGAATACTGAATTGCTGACAAAGTTGAGCTGGCTGTATTGCGGTAAGTTGAGATTTAAGGAAACATTTACTCCAACATTGATAAGAAAATTACAGTTAGAATTATTATTATTGTTCCTACTGCAGGCATAAAAAAGAAGACAAATCAAGGCGATAAGAAGACCCTTTTTCATAGGACAAATTTTTTGTTTTGCAATGTACAATAAAAACGAGAGTTATTTAATATTTCGTATATTTGTATCACAATCTCGTGCTAACGGGATTTTTTGTGTTTATATGTGGTCATATAAGCACTTTTCAATTAAAATGATGATGTTATGAGTGACATATCTTATTATACAGAAGAGGGACTCAGAAAACTAAGAGAAGAACTACAGGAATTGAAAGATGTAGAGCGTCCGCGAGCGTCTCAGGCAATAGCTGAGGCTCG
>JABDLA010000066.1 GCA_013001965.1 Flavobacteriaceae bacterium
AGTAATCACTTGCGATTAGTGATATCGATTAAAAAGGAAGCATATCGTGAACTCATCAGTTCTAATAATATGGTTCAAAAGTTTTCATATGGGTATTACAATCATAGGATAAAGAATGATATATTTAGTGCAACTCAACAAAATTCATGAACGAGAACAATAAATATGTGGGAGCTGTAATTCTCCATATTGCCATTGGGGTATTACTATTTTTATTTGGAGAAGGTCTGGCCAAGATCTTTTTTTTCCTCATTGTTCTATATTTCATGATACGAATTGTGTTTTCAGATCATAAGGTTAAAACCCAGGAAGTATTGCTGGCCTGTGCCTATTTTACCGGCGCTGAGGTCTTGTTCAGGATGACCAAAGGAGGAATATCTTATGAAGCCTCCAAGTATTTGGTGATATTATTTATGGTCATAGGGATGTTTTATAAGGGATTATCGGGCAAGGGCTATCCATATTTCTTTTATTTAATTGCCTTGGTACCCGGTATAATTGTAGCATCTATGTCCTTAAGTTATACGGCAAATTTCAGGACCAATATTGCCTTTGTATTAAGTGGGCCTGTTTGCCTGGGTATTGCCACCTTGTTTTGTTATGACCGGAAGATCAGCCATAAACAACTGCTTGATATTCTCCTGTATATCGCATTGCCTTCCATTGCGATGACTGTGTATCTTTTCCTGTATAACCCGAGTATAAAGGAAACACTATCTGGAACAGCTTCAAATTCGGCGACATCCGGTGGATTTGGGCCTAATCAAGTGAGTACAGCACTTGGTTTGGGAATGTTTGTGATGGTTGTCCGAATTTTTTTAAAGTCGCCAACCTTTTGGTTAAAAATATTGAACATTGTACTCTTAGGGGCAATGACCTTCAGGGCGATTGTGACCTTTAGTCGCGGTGGCGTATTCGCCGCTGCCATTGTGGTAATTGCGTTTTTAATGACCTTGGTTTATCGTTCATCACTCCAGCAAAAAGGTCAGATCATAGGATCGACATTCTTGTTTATTTTTGCAATTTCCATTGCCTGGTTCATAAGTTCAAATCAAACCGAGGGCATGATCGATAAGCGTTATGCGAATCAAAGTTCTAAGGGTATAGAAAAAGAAGATTTGACAACTGGGCGGATCGAGCTTTTTAAAGAAGAAATTGCAGGATTTCTGAGTAGTCCCTTTTGGGGTATTGGAGCGAGCAGAATTAAAAATATAAGGGTAGAGACCAGCGGACAACATTTACCATCGCACAATGAAATTGGGCGTCTATTATCCGAACATGGGTTTTTAGGGATCATCATTCTTATGATCCTTATTATTAAACCGCTTTCTTATCGGGCCAATAATAAAAGAAATTATTTCTTTTATGCCTTTATGGCCTTCTGGTTCGCAACAATAAATCATTCTGGAATGCGGATTGCCGCACCTTCACTTTTATATGCTTTCGCACTTTTAAATGTAATACATGAGAAAAATCCTTTACATAGGAAACAACTTAAAAACTAAAAATGCTAATATTTCTTCGATTCAGGCACTGGGAGGTTTTTTGGAACAGGAAGGATTTAAAATGTATTATAGTTCAAGCCAACTGAACAAAATTGCAAGAATGATCGATATGATCATAACTTTAATGAAGTATAAAAATAAAGTCGATTATGTAATTATTGATACTTATAGCACTCGGAATTTTTATTATGCCCTGTTAATTAGTCAGTTGTGTAGAATATTTAATATAAAATATATTCCAAATCTCAACGGGGGAAATCTACCGGCACGATTGAACAAGCATCCCGGTTTATGCAATTTGATTTTTAAAAATTCCTACATCAATGTATCACCTTCTTTTTATTTGAAAGATGAATTTTATAATCATGGACATACCAATGTAAAATATATTCCAAATGCTATTGAAATTAAAAATTATGATTTCAGAGAAAAATCTTTTGACAAAATAAAATTGCTTTGGGTACGCTCATTTTCACAGATTTATAACCCAAAATTAGCGGTTAGAGTCCTAAAAAAATTAACTGATCTAGGTTTCGAAACAGAACTTTGTATGGTTGGACCAGATAGCGATGGCAGTTTGAAGTCTGTAAAGGAGTTGGCAAAAAGCTTGGATGTAAAGGTTAAATTCACTGGAAAATTAGATAAAAAAGACTGGATCGAACTGGCAAAAGATTACAATATATTTATTAACACAACCAACTTCGACAATACGCCTGTAAGTGTCATAGAAGCTATGGCTTTGGGCCTTTCCGTTGTTTCAACCAACGTAGGAGGTGTGCCTTATTTGGTGCAAGATCATTATGAAGGCATTCTTGTAGAAAAGAACAATCTCGATGGCATGGTTCAGGCCATTTTAAATATCGTTATTGACCAAAATTTCGCAAATGAAATTGCCAGAAATGCCAGAAAAAAGGTGGAGCAATTTGATTGGGGGATGGTAAAACGAGCCTGGTTAGATGTTCTTGTTTAAGGTTTTAAGGAGAACTTTAATGCAAATTATCTTTATATTAGCCATAACCTAAGAATGAAATGGCTTCTGATAGAAGAATTAATTTTGAAATATCTGAGCGTAAGATTCTATTGCGCATTTGCGATATTCTGTTTGTTTTAGGAGGCCTTCATCTCATAGGGTCTTACTTCGATTTTGACTATTTCACACTAACACGGGAAAATTGGTATTGGTCATTAGTTCTGGCTGTTTATATCACCTTAATAGGTACTGTTTTTGAGCTTTATGATCTGCAGTCTTCCAGCAAGTTGGATATCACCTTTAAAAATGTTGTATTAACCAGCTCGGTCACTGTATTGTTCTATCTCTTAACGCCTTTTTTCACACCTTTTTTACCGGAAAAGCGGATTGAGATCATCTATTTCTATTTGACCATTTTAATCGCTATCTTTTTATGGCGAATCATTTATCTTTCCCTATTTAGCTCACCACGTTTTTACAAAAAAGTGTTGCTTATAGGAGAAGTATCCCACATCAAATCCATGATTAAGTCATTTGCAGAAATTGACCCGAATTACGATATTATTGGATTTATCAATAGTGAAACTAACAGTGACTTGAAATTAGAGGGTATCGAGGAGTTTGATTCACAGGACCTCATTAATATTGTCGCCGATTACAAAATTTCAGAGATCGTCGTAGCAAGTTATAACCCTGACGCCATTACCCCCCAACTCTATAACAGCTTGATCACCTTGTTAGAAAGCGGTCATGTGATTAGAGAATATACACAGGTGTATGAGAGTTTGGTGCATCGTATTCCGGTTCAGTTTGTTGGAAAGGATTTTTATAAATATTTTCCATTCAGCCGAAGTAATCAAAACAAATTATATCAATTCTTTAGCAGAACATTAGATGTCATTGTGTCCTTAGTAGGCTTGATCATCGGAATCATATTAACGCCTTTTATCATCATCGGGAATTTAATTGGGAATAAAGGCCCTTTATTATATAAGCAGGATCGCGTAGGAAAGAATGGAGAACATTTTCAAATTATTAAATTCCGAACCATGGTTATTAATGCTGAAGCTAAAGGTGCGAAATGGGCAGAGGCAAATGACAGCCGGGTGACGCCCTTTGGCCGTTTCCTTAGGAATACAAGACTGGATGAGATTCCTCAATTCATTAATGTTCTCAATGGTGAAATGGCACTTATTGGCCCAAGGCCCGAACGCCCATTTTTTGTAAACGAATTATCGAAGGTCATTCCATTCTATGAAACACGACACATCATAAAACCCGGTCTTACCGGATGGGCACAGGTGAAAATGCGATATGGATCATCTGTAGAAGACAGCTTAATAAAATTGCAGTATGACCTCTTCTATATAAAAAGACGAAGTTTCTTCCTAGATGTTAACGTCATTGTAAAGACGATCAGTACGATACTCTATTATCGTGGACAATAATAGTAGTCTTAATTTTGCCTTGCCTTCGAATTAATATGCGAGATTAAAAATACATATCGAATAGCTAGGGCGATTAGAAAAGGGATTATTCCAATAGCATACACCTGAACACCGATGAGCCAATGTAGTGTCAAAAGACATAATAAGATTACCAATAACTTTAAATATTTACCTAACCAAAGCCTAAGCTTGTTTTTAAAAAGCTGGCCGAACACGATCAAATTTAGCGGGAAGGCCCATAATAGATTATAGTTAAATGCCGTGGCTGTATGATCGGTAGCGAACCATAACAATAAGATGACCACTCCAACAATCCCGGTAAATGTAAATACAAGGACATCCACCCATTTTGATCTTCGTTTTTTCTTAAAATCAAGATAAGTAATCAATACGAGCAGAATGCTCATTAGGCCGATAATGAATAGTGGACTTAAAAACCAGTTTGATGATGTGCCAATATCTTTTTTATGATAGAGAACCTCAGAAGACTTTACCAAAGGGTTTGAATTTGTTCGTTTCGCTTCATCAAAAAACAGATAAATGTATTCGGGGAGATACATATGCTCATATGCTGTGGCTTCCTTGTCGATGACAGATCCCAGGGCAAGGTCAATACCAAATGCTCCCCAGCTATTCCGATCAACGTGATCATGAATCAACGCCCGAAATGATTTCTGCTGAAAATCGTTTGGTGCTCTAAATTCAACATCATTAATTAGAACATCTTCTATGACATCTCTGATTTTTGTGGCACAGTTATCAAAAAAGAAATCGTATAAATAATAACGATTTTCGGGCTTATGATTTTCCAGTAAATAATCGAACAATTGTTGTTTTTCAGGCTGGGATAAATTTAAAACCTGCTCTTTGATGGTTCTGTTTTGACCTGAATATCCGGCGAAGAAATCATCAAAATAATTCAATCCCATTTTATAGTTCAATTTTCCCTGGGCAAATTTTGTATAGAAATTCGGGGCATTGAAATCGTAAACACCATAATTGTAAACAAGGTCGTATCCAAGATTGTTGTCCTTAATTCGAAAGGCGTTATGGCCAAATGCATCATTCAGGGACAAACCGGGACCAACTGTTAGTACACTAATTTCAGCATCATTGCTAAGCTGATGATCCTGCGCTTGTACAAAAAAGGAAAAGGAGATTAAAGCGAGTAGCGATAGTTTTATTTTCATCCTTGGTCTTTAACTATCTAAAAATACTAAAATCTAATTTTAATGAAAATACATTGGAATACAAGGCTGCACTTTGGTCACCTATATCCGTGAAGGCATAATCCAGTTGAATACCACGATATTTAAAACCAACGCCAAAACTCGGTTGGAAAGTAAGTGACTCCGAATTATCAATTTGAAGTTCGTTTTGAAAATTCCCTAAGCCGCCTCGCAAAAATACCAGATCGGTATATCCAAATTCAAAGCCTAAAGCCGGATTAACACTAACGAATGAAGTTGAAATAAGATCATTATTTTCTTCAAATCGCATAATCAGATCCAATTCGGTTCTTAACGTATAATCATAATTAAACTCGAAGGTTTTAGCAACTCCAATTTGAATTTTTGGCAAGGTCAATTCGGTTCCGGAAGGTGCCTCCTGGTTTTGACCCTCAATGGCGTTTTGGATATCGGCCAATTTTTCTTCATCAATTGCCCAGGCATTAAAAGTAGTCGTTATATCTCTTGCCATCAATCCGATATACCAACTATTGTCTGAATGAAATTGAATTCCAAAGTCTAAACCAAATCCCCATGAAGACGCAAAATCTCCAATAACACGCCTTATTATTTTAGCATTTACGCCATAATTCAAGCCTGGTACCGGAAGTCGTCTGGAGTAGGAAAATGTTAAACCGTAGTCGGCGGCCGAAAACAGATTGATATTATCATAATTCACATTGCCTTCTTCATCAATAAGTTGAGTAGTGTCCAGTATATCATCAACACCAAATCGAATAATAGAAATACCTACTGCACTTTGATCATCCAATGGCATGGCATATGCAGCGTAGTTATAATTGGCAATATTCGCAAAATAACTGGAATGCATTAATCCGAGTTGATTGTCTTCAAGCTGAACCAATCCCGCCGGATTCCAATATCCCGAATTCACATCACCCGAATAGGCCACCACAGCATTGGCCATACCCAAAGCAGCGGCATCCACGCCAATATTCATAAATTCATTGGAATATTTTCTGGTGGTTTGTGCGAAAGATAATGCAGAACTCAATAACAGCACTAAAAGTACGGTCTTTTTCAAATGCAAAATTTTTACAAATATGCGTATTATTTTCAACCTATTAAACTCAAAAATAAAATAGATATTGCCCATTTGTTGTTTTAGACGTAAATAGTTTGTTATTTTTACTTCTACTAAAAACCGCTTGTTTGAAAAGGCATATTCCAAACTTTATTACGCTATTAAATCTATTCTCCGGAAGCATTGCCGTTCTCTTTGCTGTCAATGGAAATATGAAAATGACAGCTTTATTCGTGTTTCTTGGAATCTTTTTTGATTTTTTCGACGGTCTTCTGGCTCGAAAACTTAAAGTTGAAAGCGAATTGGGCCTTCAACTGGATTCGTTGGCTGATATGGTGACAAGTGGATTGGTTCCCGGTATCGTCATGTTTAAATTATTTGAAATGACCCTAACCCAATCCAATTCATGGGGAATTTCAAATGACTTTACACTTGGTATGGAATGGTCAGGGATTAATCTCCCATTATTGCCATTTTTTGGGTTATTGATCACTCTGGCATCGGCTATGCGCCTGGCACGATTTAACATTGCTGTGAATCAGAAAGACAGCTTTTTAGGCCTGCCAACACCGGCGAATGCATTGCTTATCCTGTCTTTTCCATTGATCATGGAATATCACGGGAATGACATGATGAATGAAATTATATTGAATAAGTGGTTCCTTATTCTTGTAACAATTACAAGTTGTTTCTTGTTAAATGCTAAATTAAATTTATTGGCTTTAAAATTTAAGAACTGGTCGTTTAAAGACAACGCGGCGCGCTATATGCTTATCATTTTATCTGCCATCTTGCTTATCATTTTTAAATTTGCTGCCATTCCTCTTATCATATTACTCTATATTGGTATTTCTCTTCTGAATAAATAATTACTATTATGATTGAAAATATTTTCACCCTGCTGATGCTCATTTTGTTACAAGCAGTTTTGGGCTTTGATAATCTGCTTTATATTTCGTTGGAAAGTAAAAACGCACCTCAGGAAAAACAGGCATACGTAAGGAAAATTGGAATATTGTTGGCCATCGTGTTAAGGATAGTCTTGCTTTTCGTCCTATTAAAGGTGATTGACCTTTTTCAGAATCCGGTGATTAAATTGCCTTTTGAAGGTGTTGCTGAAGGACAATTCAATGTTCATAGTTTAATTGTTTTAGCAGGGGGGATATTTATAATATATACAGCCATGAAGGAGATCTGGCATATGGTTGCTATACCTGAAATTGATACCGATGTACAACATCGTGGCAAAAGTTCGATGAATAAAGTAATTGCCATGATCGTTATCATGAATATTGTCTTTTCTTTCGATTCTATTTTAAGCGCAATGGCACTGACCGATGTGTTTTGGGTCATGGCTACTGCTATAATTATTGGTGGACTGCTAATGATCTGGCTTTCTGATCGCGTTGCCAATTTTCTCGAGCGCAATAGAATGTACGAGGTTCTGGGATTATTTATTTTATTTATTGTAGGAGTGATGTTGCTAACCGAAGGTGGTCACCTGGCGCATTTAAAACTATTTGACAATGCTATTATTCCAATGAGCAAAACAACATTCTACTTCGTTATTGGGATTCTAGTGATTACCGATATTGTTCAGGGCAGATATCAGAAAAAATTAATTGCTGAACAGGACGCCCAATTAGAAAAGGAAAATAAGGAAACTTAAAATTCCAACTTCTTTTTCCGCAATTCAAAGTTTTGTCCGAGATAGACTTTCCGGACCATATCATCTTCAGCCAGTTCCTCAGGTTTTCCGGCTTTAAGGATGCTGCCCTCAAACATTAAATAGGTGCGGTCCGTTATGGCCAGTGTTTCCTGGACATTATGATCGGTTATTAATATTCCGATATTCTTTTTAGTGAGTTTCGCCACTATACGCTGAATATCCTCAACAGCAACAGGGTCAACACCGGCAAATGGTTCGTCGAGCAGAATAAAATTTGGACTAGTAGCAAGAGCCCGGGCAATTTCAGTTCGTCGTCGTTCACCTCCAGATAATAGATCACCACGGTTCTTTCGTATATGGCCAAGTCCAAATTCCTCTATTAAAGATTCCATTTTATCAACTTGTTCCTTTTTTGAGAGCTTTGTTAATTGAAGCACACTTAAAATATTGTCCTCAATACTTAATTTCCTGAAAACCGATGCTTCCTGGGCTAGATACCCAATACCATTTTGAGCTCGTCTGTACATGGGATATTTAGTGATCTCCGTATCATCGATGAAAATGCGTCCACCGTTGGGTTTAATAAGTCCAACAATCATATAAAAGCAAGTTGTTTTACCGGCACCGTTTGGACCTAATAATCCAACGATCTCCCCCTGATTCACAGTTAGGGAAACATCTTGCACGACCTTTCGGCCGCTATAAGATTTCATTAAATTATCTGCTCTTAAGATCATATTAAGTATATCAACGCCAAAAGTAAGAATTTCATATACAACTTACTTTCAAGCTGTCGTATTTTATTAAAAGATTAACCAAACAGCCAAAATCAAGGATTGGCAGTTGCCTTTTCTTTTTTCAATTGATTTTTAATGACCAGTTTGGAAATATAGATACTAACCTGATAAAGAATTAATACCGGAATGGCCACGATGATCTGACTCGCAATATCCGGCGGTGTAATAATTGCCGATAAGATCAATACGATGATCAAGGCATATTTGCGATATTTCTTTAAGAATTCAGGGGTTACCAGTCCAACCTTGGTCAGAAAGTAAATGATTATGGGAAGCTCAAATATCAATCCCGAAGCTAATACCGAGGCGCGTACAAGTCCGATATACGAACTTAAGTCAATTTCATTTAGAACCTCTCCAGAAACCTGATAGGTACCCAGGAAATTGATCGACAAGGGCGTAACGACATAATACCCAAACAATACACCTACAAAAAACAAAAAAGAAGATATGATAATGAAGCCTTGGGCGTTTTTGCGTTCGTTCTCATACATGCCAGGACTAATAAATTTCCAGAATTCATAGATTACATAAGGAAATGCAATGATCAGGCCAGCGGTGATCGATGTCCAAATGTGTGCCGAAAACTGCCCAGCCATTGTACGGTTTTGAATTATGAATGGCAATTCCTCACCACAAAAACTGGTATTTATACCAATGAATGTTGCTGCCTTACAAAGCAATTGATAGGTGGGAAAACTCATTTTCTTCGGACCAAAAATGATGGTGTCGAAGATAAAATCACTCATGATGAATGCTGCTGTACCGGCGATTAGAATTGCCAGGGTGGCACGAATTAAATGCCAGCGTAATTCTTCAAGATGATCAAGAAATGACATCTCATTTACCTCCTCTTTTGCCATTATATAATGCCTTCTTTAACAAGATCATGCAAGTGAACGACACCTGCATATAATTCATCTTCTTCAACTAACAATTGTGATATACCAAAGGTTTCCATAACTTCCATCGCATCTACTGCCATAGCATTGTTATCAATGCGCTTTGGATTGTTACTCATAATATCCTTGGCTTTCAAATTCGAAATATCATCTCTTTTACTCAGCATTCGTCTAAGATCACCATCGGTAATGATACCAACGATTTTTCTATTCTCAATCACTGCAGTAACACCCAACATTTTCTCTGTGATTTCAATGATCACATTTTTAAGATCGGTATCCGGAGACACCTCGGGTTTTTGATTCATGGACGTTAAATCACTCACGCGGAGGTATAATTTTTTACCCAGAGAACCACCGGGATGATATTTTGCAAAATCTTTGCTCGAAAAACCTCTCAGCTCAAGAAGGCAGATCGATAGCGCATCACCAATCACAAGCTGTGCCGTTGTACTTGTTGTTGGTGCTAAATTATTCGGACAAACTTCTTTTTCCACGTAGGCATTTAAGATATAATCAGCTTGCTGTCCTAAAAACGATTCAGTATTTCCGGTTATGGCAATCATTTTGTTCGGACCATTCTTGATCAGGGGTACCAATACCTTAATTTCGGGAGTGTTTCCACTTTTGGAAATACAAATCACGACATCATCCTTCAATATCAAACCAAGATCCCCGTGAATGGCATCACCTGCATGCATAAAGATGGCTGGCGTTCCGGTAGAGTTCAACGTGGCAACAATTTTGTTGGCGATGATGGCACTTTTTCCAATCCCGGTAATAATCACTCTTCCCTTCGAATTGTAAATCAATTCTACTGCGTTCGCAAAATCATCATCGATCAATTCGGCGAGATTAGCGATGGCTTTACTCTCTGAGGTTATGGTCTCCCGGGCTATTTTTTTAATTGATTCGGTCTTACTCAAAATTCGAAATTTTTGGTTTGATGCCTCTAAAGATTTTATTATCTTTAAAAGGTAGTACAAAAAAACGAAAAATATTTATGCGAGAAATCTAAATAGGGTATAAATCGGTTAAGTTACTTCACTTTATCCTGTTTAGTTTGATGTAATATGTGAATATGGAGGGATTAATGCAATCTAAGAAGAGTGAACTTCACGATGCTTTAAAGAACTATTTTGGGTTTAGCACATTTAAAGGACTTCAGGAGGAGGTAATCAATAGTATAATTTCGGGGAACAATACATTTGTAATTATGCCTACTGGAGGTGGCAAGTCCTTATGCTACCAGCTACCTGCACTGATGAAGGAAGGAACGGCCATTGTGGTCTCACCATTGATCGCTCTGATGAAAAATCAAGTTGATGCCATTAGAGGAGTTTCCAATGATGATGGAATTGCGCATGTGCTGAATTCATCCCTGAATAAAACTGAGGTTAAACAGGTTAAATCTGATATTACTCAAGGGATAACAAAACTGTTATACGTTGCCCCTGAATCGCTAACCAAAGAAGAGAATGTTGAATTTCTAAGATCTGTGAAGATCTCTTTTATGGCCATCGATGAGGCACACTGCATTAGTGAATGGGGTCATGATTTCAGGCCAGAATATCGTAACCTGAGGCAAATTGTAACGCGTATTGGCGATGATATTCCAATCATTGGATTAACAGCTACGGCCACTCCAAAAGTTCAGGAAGATATTCTGAAGAATTTAGGCATTACTGATGCCAAGACATTCAAAGCCTCATTTAACCGTCCGAATTTATATTATGAGGTTCGTCCAAAAACCAAGAATGTTGATGCCGATATCATTCGCTTCGTTAAAAAGAATGAACATAAATCCGGAATAATCTATTGCCTGAGCCGGAAACGGGTTGAAGAACTCGCGCAGGTTTTGCAGGTTAACGGACTGAAAGCTGTTCCTTATCATGCGGGATTGGATGCCAAGACCAGGGTGCGTCATCAGGACATGTTCCTCATGGAGGACGCCGATATTGTTGTGGCGACAATAGCCTTTGGAATGGGAATTGACAAGCCTGATGTTAGATTTGTAATTCATCACGATATCCCAAAAAGTTTAGAAAGTTATTACCAGGAGACCGGGCGTGCTGGACGCGATGGGGGCGAAGGCCATTGTTTGGCGTTTTATGCCTACAAGGATATTGAGAAACTTGAAAAATTCATGTCAGGGAAACCGGTCGCAGAGCAGGAGATCGGCCATGCGCTTTTGCAGGAGGTCGTGGCATTTGCTGAAACATCTGTTTCAAGGCGTAAATTTATCTTACACTATTTTGGAGAAGAATTTGATAATGAAACAGGTGAAGGTGGCGATCTGGATGATAACGTTCGCCATCCAAAAAAGCAAGTTGAAGCAAAGGAAGAGGTCAAGATATTATTGAATATTGTTGACGTTACAAATGAAAAATATAAAGCCAAGGATTTAGTTAAGGTAATTATTGGTTCTTCTAATGCACTTATAACTTCACATAAAACAGATACGCGTCCTGAATTTGGAATTGGAAAGCACAAAGATTCAAAGTTTTGGATGGCCCTGATACGTCAAGTCCTTGTTGCTGGCTTACTGAGAAAGGACATCGAGACTTATGGTGTTTTGAAATTAACAGAAGCAGGCAAGTCTTTTGCTGAAAAACCAGGATCATTTATGATGAGCGAGGATCATGTTTATGATGTTGAATCAGATGACGGTATTATCACAGTTTCAAAAGGCGGTGGAGGTACAGGTGATAAGAACCTGATTAAAATGCTAAAAGACCTTCGGAAACAAAATGCAAAGAAATTAGGTGTCCCACCATTTGTAATTTTTCAGGATCCGTCACTTGAAGATATGGCCTTAAAGTATCCGCTAAACATGGAAGAACTGGCAAATGTTCATGGTGTTGGTGAAGGGAAAGCTAAAAAATATGGAAAGGATTTCGTACAATTGATTTCCAAATATGTCGATGAGAATGATATAGTCCGTCCTGATGATATGGTTGTGAAATCTACAGGTTCCAATTCGGCCCTGAAACTTTATATTATTCAAAATATTGATCGCAAATTACCATTGCCCGATATTGCTTCTGCCAAGGGTATGGAGATGAAAGATTTCATTAAGGAAATGGAGGCCATAGTATTCTCAGGCACCAAATTGAATATTTCCTATTGGGTTGATGAAGTCCTTGATGAAGATCAACAGGAGGAGATCCATGACTATTTTATGGAATCTGAAACCGATAAGATCTCTAAAGCTGTTGAAGAATTTGAAGGCGAGTATGAGGATGAGGATCTGCGTCTTTATCGAATTAAGTTCATTAGCGAAGTTGCCAATTAATTCTTAAAATTTTCAATTTCATTTAGTTTTTTGATGTATCATAATAATGTATCTTTGCTCCTTTAAAAAAGTAAAAAAGATGCAAGACGGATTATACGCAAAATTCAACACCAGTAAAGGCGAAATTTTAGTCGCTTTGGAATACACAAAAACCCCTGGAACGGTGGGTAACTTTGTGGCATTGGCCGAAGGTAAGCTTGAAAATGAAGTAAAACCACAAGGAAACCCTTATTATGATGGCCTTAAGTTTCATAGGGTTATTGCTGATTTTATGATTCAAGGCGGTTGCCCAATCGGAACCGGAACTGGAAACCCTGGCTATCAATTTGATGACGAATTTCATCCTGACCTAAAACATGATGGCCCTGGAATTTTATCTATGGCAAATGCCGGTCCGGGGACCAATGGCAGTCAGTTCTTCATTACACATATCGCAACACCCTGGTTAGATGGCAATCACACGGTTTTCGGAAAAGTTCAGGAAGGCCAGGAGGTAGTAAATGCTATCGCCCAAAACGATGTTTTAGAAAACCTTGAAATACTTAGAATTGGGGAAGAAGCTCTCAATTTTAATGCAGTAGAGGCTTTCCGTCAATTTGAAGGCTCACGGCAAAAACGATTGGAAGAAGAAAAATTGGCAAAAGAAGCCCAACTTGAAAAAATAGCCTCAGGATTTAATAAAACTGATTCCGGATTACGTTACCAAATCCTTCAGGAGGGCAGTGGCAGAACGGCTGAAAAAGGAAAAACAGTATCAGTACATTATAAAGGCCAGCTTCCCGATGGTACGGTATTCGATTCATCGTACAAACGCAATGAACCAATTGACTTTGCTTTAGGGATGGGTCAGGTCATTCAAGGTTGGGATGAAGGCATTTCATTACTCAAAATTGGTGATAAAGCGAGGTTTGTAATTCCAAGCGATCTGGCCTACGGCAGTCGTGGTGCAGGTGGTGTCATTCCACCTGATGCTACCCTAATATTTGATGTTGAATTAATGGATGTCAAATAGCTAATTTCATATATAAAGTAAATTAAGTTAAAATAGATCGTCTCATATTTATGGGACGATTTTTTTTCGTTATTTTATTATCTCATTGAAAATCTCATGAAAACCAAATTATTAATAATAACAATTAGCCTCTTGCAATTATGCCTGAGTTGTTCTAGAAATGTCAACTTTAGCCAGGAGTTTATCGATAAAACCTCAGGCCGCTATTTATATACTCAGGATGAAATTCTAACTGTCTATTATGAGAAAAATACGTTATTCTTAAACTGGCGTGGAGCCGAAAGGTTAAAACCGGTGGTTCTGGATCAAAACACCATTTTTGTAGCCGATATGTATAAAAAACTTCGATTCGTTGAACATCCGGACACTGAAGAATTTTACCTGGCCACAGTAGACCCCGAAGATGAGGACCTGATAAGCTACGATTATTTAAAATTGGCAGATTCGGCTAAAATTCCGAGCAGGCATTTATTGGATGGAGAATTCGACAAGGCCCTTTCCGGCTATATGAAGATTAAAGCAAATGACTCTACTGATATATTAATAGATGAAGGAGAATTCAACAGACTTGGTTATCAATATTTAAGAGAGAAAAGGTATCAAAATGCAATAGATGTGTTTAAAATAAATGTTGCTTTATATCCCGAAAGCAGTAATGTTTATGATAGCTTGGCGGATGCCTATTTAAGAAGTGGCGATAGCCTGCAGGCGTTTAATAATTACAGTAAAGCTCTTGAATTGAATAACGGTAACCGACGGGCAAAAGAATATGTGGAAGCCTATCAAAACAAGTAACGCTCAGCTGAAATAACATACAGATCGAACTGATATCTAACGCTTTAAAGGTCAAATACAGCATATTATCTTTATTTTTTGCTAAACCAGGTGGTTTCTTATAGATTCGTTAGAAAGCTATTAATCATGAAATTTAAGATCAATCTCCTTGTTCTATTGTTTTTAGCATGCTCTAATCTCAATGCACAAGACTGGAAAACCTATCCCTATGTTCCTGCCGGAAGCTTAGTTTCCTTTCCGGTAGATGAAGGAAGACATTCGGGCGAACCCATAGAATGGTGGTATACTGCCGGACATTTAACCGGCCAGACTACGGGAAAAAGTTATAGTTATATGTTTACTTTTTTTCATTATCCTGAATCCGGATTTGACGGATTTAGAATTTTGAATGTAACCGATGACGATACAGGTGTATTCTATCAGGATGTTTTCCCATTAAATTATACAACACTTTCTACAACAGGTTTTGATATTGAAGCCGATATATTTTTAGGTGCGACCGAACATTGGCGCAATAAGCTGGATGGAAGCAATATGCCTATACCCTTTGAATATGAACTTTATGCCACTTCGGGAACAACGACTTTAGACTTGGAACTAATTACCCTTAAGCGTCCTTTAATTCTAGGAGATGATGGTTATTTAGATCAGGGTTTAGCTAATTACACCTATTACTATTCACAAACTAAAAATAGTGTCACAGGAAGCATAACTGCCGGAGGCATTACTGAAAATGTCATAGGTACAGGATGGATTGACAGACAATATGGTGATTTTAATCCGCTGACCGGTGAAAAATACGAATGGTTCAGCATGCAATTATCAAATGGCATGGATATCAATTTATGGAATATTTTTACTGCCGGAAGGACGATCCCAAATACTCCGGAATACCGTATTCTTTCAGCATATGTCGACGAGAATAATCAATATACGACCAGCGATTTTACAATAGAGCGTCTTGGGTATTTCTGTACTCCCGATGAAGTCAACTGTTATTCAAGGCAATGGCGATTGACCTCTCCAACGAATAATATCGATCTTACCTTAACAGGAATGCATACAACTACTGAAGTACAACAACCTTTTCGATTTTTCGAAGGATCAATTTCGGTGAGCGGAACGGTAGGAGCAACCAATGTAACCGGTATTGGTTTCGCCGAACTTTTACATACCTACGAGGACCCAAGTATGACAATTACTGCCCCGGTAGGAGGATTTTATGATAATGCCATGCCGATCACCTGGACTCTCGATAATCCGGATGACGGCCGTCCCATCACCTATGATCTTGAATATAGTATTGATGATCAAAATACATTTCTGCCGATCGTTCAAAATCTGACAAGCCCAAGCTATATATGGAACAGCCCACCAATTAATGAAGGTGATGATGTATGGTTCAAAATTATTGGTAATTCGGTTGATAATACCTTAACGAATGAGGTAATCAGTGCTTCCTCATCATCGGCGACCTTATCGTTATCAAACTTTAACCCAAACGGTATTAAAATGTACCCGAATCCGGTTTATGATGTTTTGCATTTGGAATTTGATCAAAATTTGAATAATCTCCATATTGAAGTGATTGACATAAACGGCAAACTCTTATATGTTGAGACAAATTCGAATGTCAGATCTCAGGAGATCTCGATGGAATCTTTTTCCAATGGCTTGTATTTTGTAAGATTATGGTCGGACGAAATGAATGATTTTCTTCGTGTCGTGAAGAAATAAAGAACCCAGTTTTGTTTTAGCAGAAGCTTAATATTTAGTATTTTCATCATTCAATAAACAAGCTTTAAATGATGAAATCATGACTGATCTGGAATTACAGGAATTAAGATATCCCATTGGAAAACTACAACTTCCTGAAACTATTACTGAAGCTCATATTAAAGATTGGATTGACGTTTTAGAAGCATTTCCTTCTAAATTGGAAACACTGGTCAGGAACCTGAATGATGATCAGCTTGACACACCATATCGTCCCAAAGGGTGGACTGTAAGACAGGTTGTTCACCATGTTTCAGATAGTCATCATCATAGCTATATCCGTTTTAAATGGGCACTTACTGAAGATAAACCCGTCATCAAGTATTATTTTGAAAAGCTTTGGGCCGAATTGGATGATAGCAAAACCGCACCCATTCAAATGTCACTGGACCATTTAAAGGCGGTGCATTTTAAGCTGGCTTACTTGTTGAAATCCTTAACCGAATCTGAATTTAATCGCACTTTTATTCATCCGGAATATTCCAACGAATTTTCATTAAAACAAAATACTGCCATTTATGCCTGGCACTGCAACCATCATTATGCGCATATTGAAAATTTGATGAAACGGAAGGGATGGAATTGAAGTTAGTTTATTTACTAATTTTTCCATTTAATATTACATCCGATACTTGGTTTTTGCAATTGAGGATTCTCTTTATTGGCCAATAAACATTTCAATGCAAACCGGAGATCCTTGCCAGTAACCTCAATGCCATTTCCCGGCCTTGAATCATCCAGCTGACCTCTATAAGTGAGTTGAAGTTCATTATCAAAAAGATATATATCGGGCGTACAAGCCGCGTCGTACGATTTGGCTACTTCCTGGGTTTCATCATATAGATAAGGAAAAGGATAACCATTCTCGATGGCATGCTTTTTCATGGGTCCAGGTCCGTCCTGTGGATAATTTATGACATCGTTGCTTGAAATTGCAATGAAACCAATGCCTTTGTTGATATAGTCATTGGCTAATTTGACAAGCTGTGGATTGACATGAATAACAAACGGACAATGATTACAAATGAACATAATGACAGTCCCCTTTTTTCCACGTAGGGATTGTAAACTCAAATGTGTATCGCTTACTGTATCTTTTAGTTTGAATTCAGGTGCCTTGGTTCCTAAAGGCAGCATATTTGATAAGGTTCTGGCCATTTTTATTGATTTTATTACAATATCGCAAATATTCGTATTTTTAAAAAATGAATGACATGATTAGTTTTGAAGATTTTTCTAAAATCGATCTTCGCATAGGGACCATCACTGAGGTCCAAGATTTTCCAAAAGCCAGACAACCAGCCTATCAGCTTACCATCGATTTTGGGGATTTGGGTGTAAAAAGATCATCAGCTCAAATCACTACCCTTTACACAAAAGAGGAGTTATTAAACAGACAGATCGTTGCTGTGGTGAACTTTCCAAAAAAACAAATTGCAAATTTTATGAGCGAATGCCTTGTTCTTGGAGCTGTTTTCGAGAACGATGTGATACTATTGAATCCTGAGCAAACTGTGAAAAACGGTACTGCAGTTTCGTGATTATGCAAGAACTTGACAATGTTCAAATTAATTTTGATACACAGGGCCTATGGATTCTCAATATTGCATTAGCCCTGGTAATGTTTGGCGTTGCCTTAGGCATTACATTAAGCGATTTCAAGAATTTGATTAAAGAGCCTAAACTGGTCATATTGGGGGTATTGTCCCAATTCATAGTATTACCGTTAATTACCTTTTTATTCATCATATCTATAAAACCTCAACCCAGCATAGCATTGGGAATGATGATGGTTGCCGCTTGTCCGGGAGGAAATATTTCAAACTTCATGACTCATCTTGCAAGAGGAAATACTGCGCTCTCTGTTAGTTTAACGGCCTTCGCCACATTTTTGGCCATGATAATGACCCCCTTTAATTTTCAGTTTTACGGGAATTTATATGAGCCAACCGCAACACTTTTGAATACTATAGCTTTAGATCCTATGGAATTGGTCAAACTTGTTGTTATGATTCTAGGCGTCCCTCTCTTTTTTGGCATGCTGATGCGACGCAAATACCAACAATTTGCGATCAAGCTGTCAAATATGCTGAAACCCATTTCAATCCTCATATTTATAGCTATTGTGGTCATTGCCTTTTGGAACAATATCGATATTTTTAATCAATATGTGCACCATGTTCTTGCTATAGGAATTTCCCATAATTTACTAGCCATATTGACCGGATTAGGTATTGCAACTTTGTTTCGATTGTCATTTAAGGATAGGAAAACACTGGCCATTGAAACCGGAATTCAGAACTCCGGATTAGGATTATTGCTCATTTTTACCTTTTTTAATGGTTTAGGAGGCATGGCGATAATTGCTGCATTCTGGGGAATCTGGCATATCATTTCTGGCTTGCTATTGGCTTCATTTTGGTCAAGGAAAGAAAAAAGAACATAAATTATTTTGAAAACCCTTTGGTTATATTGTGTTAAGGTTTACTTGCAGATAGGATTGTTTTTTTATTATAAAACCATCAATGTTTCAGGCATGGAGCATATACCTAAAAATAAACCCACACTCATCATTTGCAATCACCAAAATGCCTTGATCGATGCGCTCATCATCGCAACACAAATACCTCATTATGCGCATTATTTAACACGAGCAGGTGTTTTTACCGGTACATTCATTAATAAATTTCTTAATAGCCTTAATATGCTGCCCGTTTACCGAATACGAGACGGATGGAGTAATTTGCCTAACAACAATCCAATTTTTAAAAAGGTCACTAAACTCTTAATACATTCTCAAACGGTGGTAATATTTCCTGAAGGAAGCCATAATCTTGTAAGACGTGTAAGGCCGCTAAGCAAAGGATTTACCCGGATTATTTTCGATGCTTTGGAGGAGAAACCCAATTTGGACTTAAAACTAATACCTGTCGGACTTAATTTTATCAAAGCGGAAGCTTGTGTTGATGGAATCGCTATGAATGTTGGCCCTCCAATTCCAATAGACTCCTTTGAAAATAGAAAAAAAGGCGAAATTGTAGCTGAAATAAAGTCTAAGGCCCATAACGCACTATCGCAACTAACCACACACATTCCTGCTGATCGTTATGACGAAATTGTTGGTAAGATCGAGGCATTGAACCTGGACTATCTTGATCCAAAGACTATAAATGCCTGTATAGCCACCGGATTTGAAAACTGTAAACCACGACCTCAATCAAAATTGAATTTTATTAAAAGAATATTAAAGTTTTTGCTGATACTAAACTTGTTGATTCCCTATTTATTATGGAAGTTTTGGGTTCAGCCGAAGATTGTAGAGATCGAATTCACCTCAACATTCCGATTCGGAATAGCCATAGTTATAGTTCCTATTTACCTGATAGCCATATTTTTCATTCTTTCCAATTGGATTGGAATGCAATGGGCCCTTTATTATATACTTTTTGTTCTTGCTTTAGACCTCCTAACCGTTAAATTATAATTCTTCTCTAAAGAATATGGCATTCATTAATAGCTTGTTTGTGCCATACCAAAACGCTCTGAAATTTGTGTTATCGGTAAAGGCAACAATCGATCCACGGCCCAGGCCTTTGATTTGAAGTGGTACCGTCAAGCTTAAACTATCTAAGTTTGGTTTAGAAATATAACCACTTAATATTGGGTCTTTGGTGTACTTGATCGGATTGTTATAACTGTTTTTATCCGGTTTCATGAATAAGGTTGTATTACGGAATAAAGAGATCTTATCATTTTTATAACCAAAATTAATAGGATGTGATCGGTCCTGATCTGCGCCAAAAATAGCACCACCAATAAATTGAGCACCTCTAAAATCACCACGCTCCTCAAAAGAGATATTCTTAGCGGTCAGATCATTCTTTTTAAAATCGATCTTTGCCAGTTCACTTTTTTTCAGCCAATTTAACGTACTGCGATAGGCAATTAAGGTCCCGCCCTCCTGGATCCAGCTTTTGATCTTTTTGGTCTGGTTTTCATCAAGGCCTGATGAACTTGGAATAATGATCGTGTTGTAGCGGTCAAGATCGGTTCTACTGAAAGACCGTGTGTCTAATTTTGTCACCTTAATATTATAGCGTGTATCAAATAAATGCCAGATTTCACCGGCATCGTAAGATCGGACGCCATCACCAACCAGAAGCGCGATCTTTGGTTTTTCAAGGGCCCTGAAATTGCTGCTTCCCAGATCAATACCTAAAGTAAGTCCGGTGGAAACCGCATCTATTTGAACATGACTTTCCTTGGCATGCTTTAACAGGAAATCGTAAAGTTCCTGAGCATCGAGTTTTTGATTTTGAACAGGAACCATAATAGTGCCATAATCATACTGTTTCCCATTCATGCTAAAACGTTTCATAGCCACTTTAGCCTTTAATTTTTTGGACAGAATCTTGTTCAAAATTTTTGGCGTATAGTATTCATGCCATTCCATGAGGTAGGCGTAATTACTTTTTGATGACACCGACCCCTCTTTTAGCTTAAGATCAGAAACCTCGGCTCCGGCATTTGCAGTTGTTACACCATCGGCATAATCTAAATTGAAAGCCAGCGGTAAGGTCCATGCCGACACATCATAAAAAAGGCTGTCCAGGAATTTGGTTCTTTTTTCGAACATGGCATTGATAAGACGCGTGTTTTTTTGATTCTTCGGAACGATATAACTATACCCTTTTTTAAAGCGCTTTCCATTGGCTGTGAAATCTTGACTCACGTCATGAAATTTGATCTGATGCCGCTTTAAAATTTCGGCCAAATGATAGGTTCTGGCAGCATCTTTCTCATCACCAAATACAATGGCTTTATTGCCTTCTCGAGCCGCTTCATTACGAGCATTTTTAAAAAAATTATGCTGATAGGTCAATAGGTCCTGTCGCATATTCTTTGCAGCTTCTAAGGTCGACAATGCAGCCGTAAGCTGATTTCTTATGGCAAATGGAAAAGTAAGAATACCGTTGTCGCTTTCCTGGATATGGCCTCGGGCGCTGGCTTGCTCAAATAAGATTCCAATACTACCATTGATATCGGGGAAAGTTGATCCTTTTCCATAATAAAAGTCGTCAAAGCTCTCTTCGCTGTAATAGAGCGAACCTATTTTATCCAAAGCTTTGGCATGATATTGTGCAATGCCTTTGGTGAGTTCCTGATTGAGTTTCGGTGTTAACGGATGCGTTCGCGATGGAATACCCGGCTGAAAGAAAAAGGTAGCGTTCGTTCCCATTTCATGATGATCGGTTAAAATATTTGGTAACCATTTATGAAAAGATGCGATACGAACACGAGATTCCGGTAGTTGCACAGGAAGCCAGTCACGATTCATATCGAACCAATAATGGTTTGTTCTCCCTCCAGGCCATACTTCTCTATATTCTCTGTCATTTGGATCGGCATTGAGATTGATGCTTTTGTTGGTATTTGCCCAATAAGCGAAACGTTGTAATCCATCTGGATTAAATGAAGGGTCAAACAATATGACAGCATTGTCCAATAGTTCCTTAACATCATTACTTTCTGAAGCAACCAAATGATAGGCAGCTAACATTGCGGCATTAGATCCACTCGCTTCGTTCCCATGAATTGAAAACCCCTGGTAAACAACAATTGGCCGGTTAGTTGTCGTCGTTGAATTACTTTCGGTAGCAGCAATATGCGCTGTTCTAATGGCATCAATTTGTTGATGATTAGCCGGAGAGGTGATGGTTAGCAACAGCAGTGGCCGCCCCTCGAAGGTTGACCCCCGGTTTTCTATGGTAACGCGATCAGAGGACTCTGCAAGCGCATACATATATTGTGCAAGCTTATCATGAGTAATGTGCCATTCACCTACCTGGTGTCCCACAATACTTTCGGGAGTTGGTATGGATTGATTATACGATGAACTTTGAGGGAGGTAATACGAAAGATCTACTTTGCTTTGTGAATGCACTAACATTGAAAGCAAAAAGAAACAAAATATGAGTTTTTTCATGTGAAGTGTTAGTTAAGGTATAAATATAAAAAAACCGTTACTAAAAAGTAACGGTTTTTCATCTTTTAAGATTTATAAGGTTTTAAATATCTTCAAAATTCACATCAGTAAAATTTTCAGGAGAGGCCGAATCATTTTCTTGGGTTACTTCTGTTGTATTTTCTTCCTTTTTAAAGTCCTTTTGATGACGTTCGCTTATGACCTCTGTACCTTTTTCATCGATAATGTAATCGGTCATTTCGCCTAATATTTCCTTAAATTCAGTAAAATCTTCTTTATACAGATAGATCTTATGTTTTTTGTAATAGAAGGAACCATCCTCATTTGTAAATTTCTTGCTTTCGGTAATAGTTAAGTAATAATCTCCGGCTTTGGTTGCTCTAACGTCAAAAAAATATGTGCGTCTTCCAGCTCTTAAAACTTTCGAGAATATTTCCTCTTTCTCCATCATTTCATTATTGCTCATAATTGTGTTGTTAAGATTGATTTTGGTTTATGATGACTCAAAAATCTAAAAAAAAAGTATAGCAACCAACAAATTATGATATTTCTTTTTCGGAGAGTTGTTTAAGGTAGAGGTCTTTATAATAGCCATCTTTGTTTATAAGGGTTTGATGCTTTCCTTTTTGAATGACCTTCCCTTCGTCCATGACGATGATCTGATCGGCATTTTTAGCCGACGATATTCGATGACTAACGATGATAGTCGTCTTGCCTCTTGTAACGGCCTCCAGGTTGTTCAAAATACGTTCTTCGGTCTCAGTATCAACCGCCGATAAGCAATCATCCAAAAGTAAAATATCAGGATCTTTTATGATCGCTCTCGCTATGGACACCCGTTGTTTTTGTCCGCCGGACAGGGTAATACCTCTTTCACCTAAAACGGTATCATAATCATTGACAAAACCTTTGATGTTATCATGTACTTCGGCATTTTTTGCTGCCTTGATCACATCGATATCGGAAGCCTGGATCGAACCGAATTTAATATTGTTTTTGATCGAATCGGAGAACAAAAAAGCATCCTGGGGAACATACCCAATACTAGATCTCAAACTTTTAAGATTTAGCTGTTTTATTGGCCTGCCGTCAATTTTGATCTCGCCTTCATCAATATCATAAAGTCTGCCAATAAGTTCGAGTACGGTTGATTTCCCTGAACCTGTTTTCCCTATAATGGCCAGCGTATGCCCTTTTTTCAAATTAAAACTCAATTGATCGATGGCCTTAATGTTAGTATCGGGATAGGTATAAGAAACATTGACGAATTCAATATCCCCTTTAATTGGGGTTTCTTCTTCGATCAGATTTTTGATCTCAGGCTCTTCCTTTAAAAATTCATTGATACGCTTTTGAGAGGCTTCGGCCTCCTGAACAAGGGAAGTGACCCACCCTATGGCCGCAACAGGCCATGTTAGCATATTGACATATATAATAAATTCAGCGATTGTTCCTATACTTTTAATTTCACCATTGATATATTGCATTCCACCAACATAGATGACCAGTAAATTACTTGTTCCAATAAGAAGTATCATTAAGGGAAAGAAGAACGCCCTGATCTTTGCAAGATCGATTTGTTTTTGGCGCTGTTCAGTCGATAAAACTTCAAAAGAGGAGCTCGTTTGTGGTTCAATGCCATAGGCTTTTATAATGGAAATTCCACTGAAAGATTCCTGTGAAAATGTAGATAATTTCGCCAAATATTCCTGAACGATTGTACTTCGTTTATGTATGGCCTTACTCAAGAAATAAATTGCAAATGAGAGAACAGGCAAGGGGATAATCGTATATAAGGTAAGCTTGGGTGCCTGATTGAGCATATAAATTAATGCCACAACAAAAAGCGTGATCATATTAAGTGAATACATAATAGCAGGTCCGAAGTACATACGCACTTTTCCAACATCTTCACTTATTCTGCTCATGAGATCCCCGGTGCGATTACTCTTGTAAAAGCTCAATGATAATCTTTGATATTGCTGATAGATCTCGTTTTTCAGGTCAAATTCAACATAACGAGAAACATTAATTATGGTTTGCCGCATTAAAAAAGTGAACATTCCTGCTATTAAGGCGGCAATGAGCAGGTAAAGTATATTCATTGCCAATTCTGACCTGAAGGCTTCGAGTGTAATTTCCCCATTCATTCGTTTTGAAATAACATCAACCGACTGCCCAATTAAGCGAGGGGTGAATAAAGCAAATATCTTGGCAGCAATGGTGATGGCTACACCAATGAGAAGCCTTGTTTTATACTTTTGAAAATATTTATTGAGGTATCTGAGTTCTTTCAAAGGACGATTTTTTGATCATGCACAAACTGTTAACAATTTCGTAATTTAACACTACTTTTGTTGCGCATTTTTCAATTATGGGTTATTTTTGCATGCTCTTTTTGTTGATTATTTAATAACTAAATCTACTAAATAAAATCTTTTAATGATCTCTAACGTCATAAATTCAAACGATTTACAAAAGATTGACCCAGTTTTCGGACAACTTTCCTTTGATAATCATGAACAAGTCGTTTTTTGCAACGACAAAGATACAGGATTAAAAGCAATAATTGGAATTCATAATACAGTTATGGGACCGGCTTTAGGCGGTACCAGAATGTGGCAATATGAAAGTGAATGGGAGGCACTGAATGATGTGTTGCGCTTATCAAGAGGGATGACCTTTAAGGCGGCCATAACCGGACTTAACCTGGGTGGAGGAAAGGCTGTAATCATTGGTGATTCTAAAACTAAGAAAACACCCGAACTCATGAAACGCTTCGGTGAGTTTGTACATTCATTGAGTGGTAAATATCTTACTGCTGAAGATGTTGGTATGGAAACCGCAGATATGGATCTCATTCGTGAGGTTACACCTTATGTAACGGGGATATCTGAACATATTGGAGGGGCCGGAAATCCATCACCGGTTACGGCTTATGGTGTGTTTATGGGAATGAAGGCAGCGGCTAAATTCAAATTTGGTACAGATGTCCTTGAAAATAAGACGGTATTTGTGCAGGGAATAGGTCATGTAGGTGAGTCTCTAGTGGAGCATTTGGTAAATGAAGGCGCTCATGTGGTGATTACCGATATTAATGAAGACCGTTTGAATGCAGTGAGCCAGAAATATGGTGCTGTCATTTATAGAGGTGATACCATTTATGATGAAGACATGGACATTTATGCACCTTGCGCATTGGGCGCAACTGTAAATGATGATACGATCTATAAGTTAAAGGCTAAAGTAATTGCCGGAGCGGCTAATAATCAATTGGCTAATGAGAACAAACATGGAAAGCTATTAAAGGATAGAAATATTGTATATGCGCCTGATTTCCTAATAAATGCAGGTGGGATCATTAATGTATATGCAGAACTCGAAAATTACGGAAAACAGGAAATCATGAGAAAAACTGAAAATATTTATAATACGACTTTAGAAATATTAGAAAGTGCTCATAATGCCAATATGACCAGTCATCAGGCAGCTTTTAAAATAGCACAGGATCGCATTGAAGCCAGAAAACTAGAAACTTCCAAATAATCCATTTAAAAAATAAGTTTAATTTTGTGCGGTGAAATATAAAAGTTTCACCTTTATATTTTATAACTTAATACCCTTAAAGTTCTTTATAAATGCTGAATAGAAGACACATTCGAATTAAGGTCATGCAAATACTATATGCCCTTAAAGATGACGAAAGTGATCAATTGCCCATTCAGAAGCAATTTCTTGAAAAAAGTATGGAACGCATGTACGATCTGTATTTATTATTGCTTTCCCTGATGGCAAATGTTCAGTTAAAAGCCCAGGACCACCTGGTCAAATCGCAGCAGAAACATCTCGCAACTGATAAGGACAAAAACCCCTCTTACAATTTCGTAAATAACCAAATCTTGCAGTACCTGTCAAACAACAAGTTACTTAAAGAAGCACTGACATCAAGAAAATTAACCAATTGGGATTTGGATGATGAATATGTCGATTTGATTTTTCGGGCCATATTGAAAAGCCAAATCTATGAGAATTACGTGAACTTGGAGAAATGCAGTTTTGCAGATGATCAAGCCTTTGTATTGGATTTTTTTAAGACAATAATTGCACCGAATGATAAGTTATATGACTATTTTGAAGATAAGAACATCACCTGGTTGGACGATCTACCTGTAGTTAATACGGCTATAGTCAAACTTTTAAAGAAAATTAAGCCCAATTCAGCTCAAAATTATATTCTCCCGGGTTTATTTAAAGACAGAGAGGACAAAGACTTCGGTTTTGAACTCTTAGACAGCACAATTTCCCATTCAGCCGATGCGAACCAGCAAATTGCTGAAAAAACAACAAATTGGGATAAAGATCGAATTGCCAATGTTGATTTGGTCCTTCTTCAAATGGCTATTTGTGAATTTCAACATTTCCCTTCAATTCCGGTGAAAGTTACGATTAATGAGTATTTGGAGATCGCGAAAGAATATTCTACCCCAAAAAGTAGTGTATTTATCAACGGAATTTTAGATAAATTGGTCAAAGAGTACGAAGCTAAAGGAAAGTTAAATAAAAGCGGTCGTGGATTGATGTAATAAAAAATTATTACTTTTATGCGCTGAATATATAGAATTCATATATTAACCCAATCGTTTATCTTGAATAAACAACAAAAAATTAGAACAATGAAAAAAGTAATTTTAGGATTAAGTGCCTTATGTATGGTCGCCTTTACATCTTGTAAGGAAGACGCTGCTGCTAAAGTTAAATCTGAGAACGTTTCTCAGGCTGCCGAAAGAGATGAAGTTTCTGTTGAATTTCCAGCAATGACATTTGACAAAACTGAGCACGATTTTGGTGAAATCGAAAATGGTACTCCTGTAGAGACCGTATTTAACTATACAAACACAGGAAAAGCACCTTTGGTTATTACCGACATTAAAAGTACATGTGGATGTACAGTACCTCAGGACTGGAGTAAAGATCCTCTTCAACCAGGAGAGTCTGCTATGTTTACTGTCAAGTTCAATGGAAAAGGTAAAAACAAGGTTTCCAAAACGGTAACGGTAACGGCTAACACCGAAAAAGGTAAAGAGACAGTGAAGATCTCTGCATTTGTAAAACCAGATCCAAATGCACCGGCCAGCCCAACAACTCCTGTTCTTCAGAAACAAGGTTAATTAATTTAAAACCAATTAACTTTTGGAAGGATTAGGTTCATTTGCACCGTTTTTATTAATGTTCGCAGTTGTGTATTTCTTTATGATTGCACCTCAAATGAAACGTGCAAAACAAGAAAAAAAGTTTGCTGCTGAATTAAAGCGTGGTGACAAGATTATTACCAAAAGTGGAATACATGGTAAAATTGTCGAATTAAGCGAAAAAGACAGTACATGTGTTGTTGAAACCTCAGCCGGTAAAATTCGATTTGAACGCTCTGCCATTTCAATGGAGATGAGCAAAAAAGTCAATAAAACCGAATTGGCAAAAAAATAAAAAAAAGCGGCTTCATCGAAGCTGCTTTTTTTCTCTCTAACAATTTTTATATTTATCATGTAGCCCAACCCCGTCTAGGATCATGGGCTTAATTTTTTTCAGTCGGTTTAATTTGGTGGCTTCTCGCTTGGCACTAGCAACATGGTCACAATATTCACGCTGCTTGTAAGGAGCAAGATCATAGAAGGCCGATTTTAAACCGGGATTGTTTTTGAACTCATTAAGAAGCTCATCAGGAACAACCGTTTCCTTTTTACTCCTGTCGGCTTTGACCATTTTACCCGCCTTTTGGTTTTCAATAGCTTCCTTAACATATTTCATTACCAGGTTTTTGTCGATATCATCAATAGACTTAAATACCATTTGTCGCATGGCCTTTGTTTTGCCATCCTGAGCATTGCGTAATAATTTTTCTTCATCCTTTAAAAAAACACCATTAAAGAACCAGATTCCAAAGTGATTTTTAAAAGCGCCTATACCGGCAACATTCTTCCCATTAATGGTATAGGTTGGAATGCTCCATTTGATGGTTTCCTCAAATTCAGTAGAGATCATGATCTCTCTTAGAAATTGAAGGGCATCACTATACTTTTCATGCTTTTCTATATATTCTTCAACCGAGCTTATTTTTTCCATCATATTATATTTACCAGGTCCCTGCGTAATCGAGATCGTTTCCTGCACGTTGTTTGAGATAATTATATTTTAGTCTTGTGATTTGCCTGATATGCAAATAATCATGAGCCAGCCAATTCCTTAAAAAATAATCGGCTCGCATGGTTCCAAATTTGGAATGCTCAAAAGAGTTGCTCCATTTTGGATCTTTCAAACTGTTTAACCAATCAATGGATGCATCTCTTTCCATTGAAAATTTAATGATCATTTCATTAAAATCCTGCTGCAAATACTCATGTTCTTCAAGCCAATTCAAGGGATTAAAAGGAGGCGGGTGTTGATTGGGTTTTTCAAGTACCCATTTGGTCCTGAGCCTAAAATCAAGACGCTCTTCATCGTAGAGATGACAAATAATTTCGAGCAAACACCATTTCTCCGGCTGCGGGCGCCATAATTGAAGTTCCTTGTCGCAATCCTTCATGAGATCAATAAATACCGCTTTGTTTTTCACCAATTCCTCAATGATATATTGCATCAGTTCTTATGTTTTAATTCTGCGGTTAGCTCTGCAATTTTACAAATGACCTCCACAGCCTTCTGCATACTTTCCACCGGCACATATTCATAACGGCCATGAAAGTTGTGGCCGCCGGCAAAAATATTCGGACAGGGTAATCCTTTGTACGATAATTGCGATCCGTCAGTACCACCACGAATAGGCTTAATTATTGGAGCGATCTCAAGTTTCTTCATGGCTTCCTCAGCAATATCAACAATATGCATTACTGGAACTACCTTTTCTTTCATATTGTAATATTGGTCCTTAATGTCAATGGTGAAGATCTCTTTCTCATATTTTTCGTTGATATCAAAAGCAATCTTCCCCATCAATAATTTACGGGCTTCAAATTTATCTTTATCATGATCCCTTATAATGTATTCCAAATGCGTTTCTTCGACCTTGCCTTTTATCGAAGTCAAATGGAAGAAGCCCTGATAGCCTTCAGTATGTTCAGGTGTTTCCATGCGTGGTAAAGCGTTAATGAATTCGGTGGCATAATACATGGAATTTACCATCTTGCCTTTGGCATATCCCGGATGAACGATTTTCCCTTGAACTTTAATTTTGGCACTTGCCGCATTAAAATTCTCAAATTCCAATTCACCCACCTGGCTGCCATCCATAGTATAGGCCCAGTCGGCTGCAAATTTTTCGACATCAAACTTATGGGCGCCGCGTCCAATTTCCTCATCCGGTGTAAAACCAACCCTAATTTTCCCATGTTTGATTTCGGGATGTTTGATCAAATATTCCATGGCCGAAATGATTTCACATATGCCTGCCTTATCATCAGCGCCTAGAAGTGTAGTCCCGTCTGTTGTGATCAAAGTTTGCCCTTTATACAATAGCAGGTCATCAAAATAATCGGGAGATAGAATGATGTTCTCTTCTGCATTTAGTATGATATCTTCACCATTGTAATTCTCAATGATCTGCGGATTAACATTGGCGGCTGTAAAATCAGGTGAGGTGTCAAAATGTGATATAAATCCAATGGTAGGTACATAGTGCTCAACATTGCTCGGTAATGTTGCCATGATATAGGCGTTTTCATCGATGCTAACCTCCTCCATGCCTATGGCCTTCAATTCGTCGACCAATTTGTTAGCGAGGTCCCATTGTTTTGCAGTGCTTGGTGTTGTTTCACTATTCGGATCACTTTCAGTATCTATAGTCACATAGCTGGTGAACCGGTCAATAATGAGTTGTTTATCTACCATATTGCTTTGTATTTACTCAAAAATAATTAACGCTTTACTAAGAGACAAGTCTTAGAAGAGTTTCTTTTAAGTTGTTATGATTTAAGTTACTTTTGCATTCAAATTATCTTCATGTACAAATTTTTAATCCGACCCATTCTATTTAATTTCGATCCGGAAAAAGTGCATCATTTCACCTTTAATTTCCTTCGATTCTGTTCAAAATTGCCTTTTGTTGCTTCATTTATCAGAAGGGTCTACAGGGTAGAGGACAATCGCCTGGAAAAACAGCTATTTGGATTGACCTTTAAAAATCCGGTAGGATTAGCTGCCGGTTTTGATAAAGATGCCAGATTGTATAATGAGCTTGATAATTTTGGATTTGGTTTTATAGAAATAGGAACCCTGACGCCTAGAGCCCAGGAAGGCAATCCTAAAAAGCGATTGTTCAGATTAAAAAAGGACAATGGTATCATCAATAGAATGGGTTTCAATAATGGCGGAGTTCATGCTGCAGTTGAACGACTGAAAAATAACCAAACTGTTCTTATTGGTGGCAATATTGGCAAGAACAAGACAACCGATAATGATGAAGCGGTTAACGATTATTTAATCTGTTTCAATGCACTCTTTGATCATGTCGATTATTTTGTTGTCAATGTAAGCTCTCCCAATACGCCTAATTTAAGAGCTTTGCAGGATAAAGCACCATTAACACATTTATTGAATAGATTGAAAGAAGAAAATACTACTAAAACCAAACCAAAGCCCATTTTTTTGAAAATTGCTCCCGACCTTTCCAATGATCAGCTTCTTGATATCATCTCCATTGTCGAAGAAACCAGAATTGATGGTGTCATTGCAACTAATACAACCATTTCGCGTGAAGGCCTTGAATCTAAAAACAGTGAAGAGATTGGCGGATTAAGCGGTAAGCCATTAAAGCAGCGATCTACTGATGTGATCCGTTTTCTGGCTGAAAAAAGTAATAAAGCCTTCCCAATCATTGGCGTAGGAGGCATACATACTGTTGAAGACGCCCTTGAAAAACTTGAAGCAGGAGCAGATCTGATCCAATTGTATACGGGCTTTATTTATGAAGGTCCGGGCCTGATCAAAAAGATCAATAAGGCCTTGATCGCAAAGGCATCTAATTAAAAATTAATTTCTTAGTTAGGCTTTGCCCTTCATCTGAAGTAAGTTTGATCAAATACATTCCGGCACTAAGTCCATTTCTTTCTATTGAAATTGTGCGGTCAGAAAGATTGCTGTCCAAGGTTTGAACGAGATTACCAAGAAGATCATAAATCTGAACAGCTTTTAAATTTTGTTGACTGCCATTGAATATATGGATCCTGTTGGATGCCGGGTTAGGAGAAATGTTGATCCCTTCTTGAAAAGAAACCGTTTCTGTACTTAGTAATTCTTCGAGTGTGATTAGAATATATCCAACCCGTTGATCATTAAAGGGTGTCATATTGATCCTGCTGAAAATCGGGACCTGAGGGTTTGATGCAGGATTGCTCATGTCGTAGGCTGTACCATCCTCTGTTCCGGCATCAAATGGGAACATATCGATCATCACATTGTTTTTCCAGTTATTGCTGCCATCAAGTAATGAATAACTATTGATCCCTGTAAACCAATCGGGGCTTGGCGCGATCATAGTCGCAAGCGTAAGAAGTGGAAAATTTTCATTCACAATAAAATCCATGATCACACAACTTCCGGTGGCATTATTCGGATTAAAGGCTTCGCGAAGCCATTGATCGGCATTATTATTTCCTATAGCTGTATTGACTTCAGCTTCAAAACCATCATTGTTACCCACTTCAGCAACATCTTCTATTCCTGAACTTGCCAATTGACCAACTTCCCAAAAAACAACACTGCTATTATGTGTAGCTCCCACCAGGTTTGACCAATGATCATTTGATGGCAACATTCCATGATCCATCGAATTCCATGTGCCCATAAACGTCACCGTATATCTCGCATTTGGTGTTTGTGAAAAGCCGATAAATGAAACCGACAAAAAGAAAAGTATCAACTTAAATCTGAGGGTAGTGTAATGTGGTTGCATAGCTTGAAATTTTTTAATTTAGTACTACAATAAGTTAAAACCTTACACAAAAACATTCTTTTTTATTAACAAATGGCCCTTTTCTATGGTTCAGCGATCTGTATCAATTTTAGTATTTGTTGTCTACTGCAAACAGGACTTTAAGAAAAATGGATTTTCGAAGCCATCTGAAAAATAATAGTATTTTTAAGGTTGGATTAAAGCACTGAAACCTTGGATAAGATCAAAATCATCGAATGCCCGAGAGATGCCATGCAAGGCATAAAGGATTTTATCCCGACTTCGGAAAAAGTAAAATACATTCAGTCCCTGCTGTCGGTTGGTTTTGATACGATCGATTTCGGCAGTTTTGTATCACCCAAGGCCATACCGCAAATGGTAGATACGGCATTAGTACTTGAACAGCTCGAATTGAGCGAAACGAAAACTAAATTGCTGGCCATCGTTGCAAATTTACGCGGTGCCAATGATGCGTGTCAACATCCTGAAATCAATTATCTCGGTTATCCATTTTCGATTTCTGAAAATTTTCAAATGCGAAATACCCATAAGACCATTTCACAATCAGTTGATATACTTAAAGACATCCTGGAAGTGGCCACCAAAACAAATAAGCAAGTGGTCGCTTATTTATCTATGGGTTTTGGTAACCCCTATGGTGATCCCTGGAATGTTGAGATCGTAGGAAAATGGACAGAAACTTTACATGAACTGGGCATCAAAATATTGTCCTTGAGCGACACCATTGGAAGTTCAAATCCTGAGATCATTGATTATTTATTTTCGCATCTCATTCCGAAATATCCCGACATTGAATTTGGCGCACACTTGCATACAACGCCAACAAGCTGGTTCGAAAAAGTCGATGCAGCTTTTAAAGCCGGATGCCGTCGCTTTGATGGTGCCGTTCAAGGGTTTGGGGGCTGCCCAATGGCAAAGGATGAACTTACCGGAAATATGCCCACGGAGAAACTTTTGAACTACTTTAAAGAGCAAAACGTCAGCCACGTCTTAGATGATAAAGCATTCGATGTTGCCTTTAAGTCGGCATCAAATATCTTCTCCCAATATCACTGAAAAAATTATTTAAAATAATTCTAAATAAAGTTTGAAAATACCATTTTCAACCATACTTTTGCGACCTATTTATTATCTATTTATAATTAATCTAAATAAAGTCAATTGAAGTTTTATTCCTTAATCGTCTTGTGTTTTATTACCTTTTTGAGCTACTCACAAACCATTTATAAAGACACAAGCTCTACTAAGAACAATCAGCAAAATGCTGCGCAGACCATCCTACAGGGGGCACTTGCGAAAGGGTTGACCGTTGGAGGTTATGCCCAGGTAGATTATAATCAACCTGAAGGCAAAAATGGCAAGCTCGATGTGCATCGTTTGGTACTTTTATTCGGTTATAAATTCAACGACAAGGTTCAATTTGTTACCGAAATCGAATTCGAGCATGTTAAGGAAGTTTATGTTGAACAAGCCTTTTTGAATTATAGTGTACATCCCAATATCAATATTCGCGGTGGATTGATGTTGGTTCCAATGGGAATTGTCAATGAATATCATGAACCAACGACCTTTAATGGTGTGGAACGCCCCAATGTTGATAGAAGCATTGTACCATCAACCTGGCGGGAAATAGGAGTTGGTCTTAGCGGCAAATTAGATAACTTGTCCTTGCGCTATCAAGCCTATATCTTTAATGGATTTGCTTCTGTAAACGGAGAGAAGGTATTAGGGGGATCAAATGGATTAAGAAATGGACGACAAAAAGGAGCAGAATCGACTATTAATACGCCTAATTTTTCAACGAAGATCGACTATTATGGCATTCCCGGATTGCGGCTTGGGGCTTCAGGCTACTTCGGAAGATCACAGGCTGAAGATGAGGTCGATGATCTCGAGGGAACCGATGTGGGTATCAGTATGTTCGGGTTGGATGGCCGTTATCTCAATGGCCGATTCTCAGCCAGGGGACAATATATTCATGCCATAATTACTGATGCCGATAGCTATAATAACTTGTTTGAAACCGATCTCGGTTCGGAACTCAAGGGATGGTATGTTGAAGGGGCCTATAATTTATTACCAATTGGCAATGAACAAAAATTAGATGCGTTTGTACGCTATGAGCAATACGATACACATGCTGCAACACGAAACGCAAATATTTCAAGAAATTTATCTTATGATCGTCAGGAATTGACCTTTGGATTAAGTTACCATGTGGCCGCTGGTGCAGTAGTTAAAGCCGATTACCAGCTTTTGAATAATTCAAACCCGGGAAATACTGAAAAAGGTCAATTAAATATCGGATTTGGAGTATGGTTCTAATTGAAAAACATAGAAGTAAACTTCGAATTCTGAATCTGCTTATTATAGTGTTGTTGGTTTTGCCATTCTTATCCTTTGAGTTGCCAAAACATATTCAAAAGAAAATGGATAAGGAAATCAAAGCTGTATTCAAGATCGAGACCTTTGAACTGGAATCAAGAACCTTTCCGGAAGGGGTTACAGAGCTAATTCCATCTGAATTTGGCGACTCCAACCTATATGAGATCAAATTGGATTCTGAACTTCTAGGCTTTGCCTATTTGGGAGAAGCACCGAGTAAAACAGATACGTTCGACTACCTTATCCTGTTCGATCAAAATTTTGTAATTAGAAAAACCAAAGTTCTGATCTACCGTGAAGATTATGGCGGGGAAATTGGAAGCAAGCGCTGGCTAAGACAATTCAATGGTCGATCGACATCAGATGCCTTAGAACTTCATAAAGATATCATGGCTATTTCTGGTGCAACCATTTCTGTACGTTCAATGACGAAAGCTGTTAATGATGTTTTGAGATCCTTAAAAATTCTACGTCAAAAACAAATGCTATGAAATTAAATGGATTAATTTATGACCTTGCAAAAGAATTAAAACTCCTAATAGGAGTATTCGTAATTGTTTTAAGTATTGGATTTTACACTGGGTTGCTGTTTGTTGGTGAAACAACCTCTGCTAGTCCTGAAGGAATAGAAGAGCAGTATTTGGGCAATGAAAATGACGAGGATGTCAAGATCATGAAATTTAAAAAAAGTGAACGTGAATTGCTCACTTTGGTTCATGATCATATTTTGGGAATGTCGATAATATTCTTCTTGATAGGAGGGATCTTGAGCATGACCAAACTCAATTACAATTTGAAATTATTCCTCATGATCGAACCATTTGTATCGGTTGTCCTAACTTTTGGTGGAATATATCTTTTATGGAAAGGCATACTGTGGATGAAGTACCTGGTTATGATCTCAGGAGCCTTAATGGTAATTTGTTTCACTCTTGCTGTGCTTATCATTTTATTCCAATTATTTTCATACCCGTCTTACAGCAAATAAGGCTGGTCCAGGCTCAAAATTAATTTTTAATTTGTAAGGACATCTGGATTAATTCCAAATTACACCTAAATCTTCATTTTAAAAGAAAGATTGCCTATTTTAGTAATTAAATCAGAACAGTATGATTGAAAGTATCGAGTCCTTATTAAACGATCAAATCCAATATGAGGCCAGTGCCTCAATGCAATATCTGGCCATGGCATCATGGGCTGACCAAAAAGGATTTAATGGTATTGCCAGTTTTTTTTATAGTCAGTCTGAAGAAGAACGTGTACACATGACCAAATTGGTAAAATTTGTAAACGAACGTGGTGGGAATGTCAGCATTCCTTCATTAGACAAACCCAAAGGTTCGTTTAATTCGCTCAATGAACTATTTGAGACCTTTTTAGAAAGTGAAATTTTCGTCACTCAAAAGATCAATGAGATTATTTTTGAATGTCTGGAACGCAAAGACTATAATGTCCACAATTTTATGCAGTGGTACGTCAATGAACAATTAGAAGAAGAGGCACTTGCCAGAACATTGCTTGACAAACTGAATATTATCGGTGATGATAAATCGGGTCATTATTTATTCGACCGTGATATCACAAGTTTTGAGGAAGAAGGACAGGAAGGAGAATAGGTTTCTCATCAATTGATCATTGAACTGACCCTAATCCGGCTTTGGTCTCTTATTTATCTAGAATGAAATAAATGAAGAACATATTAGATGGGGTAAGTGAATATCTTCATATGGTCGTTAAAGTGTAAAAATATTTATTTCTAGTCCCTTAAAAAAGCGTATATTTGCATGCAATTATAAATTAATTGCAATGACATCACATCTGAACAAAATTGTTGGAGAAGGTCTAACCTATGACGATGTACT
This sequence comes from Flavobacteriaceae bacterium, assembly GCA_013001965.1. Lineage (GTDB taxonomy): Bacteria > Bacteroidota > Bacteroidia > Flavobacteriales > Flavobacteriaceae > JABDLA01. The sequence continues at coordinate 36,641 of JABDLA010000066.1, forward strand.
TTTAGTTCCCGCTTTTTCTCAAGTCCTCCCTCGCGACGTTAATATTCAATCTAAATTTTCTCGAAATATTTCACTCAATGTGCCTATTGCATCGGCTGCTATGGATACTGTGACCGAAAGTCAAATGGCCATCGCTATGGCACGTGAAGGCGGAATTGGTGTTCTACATAAAAATATGACCATCGAGCAACAAGCTGCCAAGGTTAGGAAGGTGAAGCGTGCTGAAAGTGGAATGATTATCGATCCGGTCACTTTACCACTTACTGCGATCGTTCTTGATGCCAAGAAAAATATGGCAGAGCATAAAATTGGCGGTATCCCTGTTGTTGATGATGCCGGTGTTTTAAAAGGCATAGTCACCAATCGCGATCTTCGCTTTGAAAAGAATAATCAACGACCTATTACAGAGGTTATGACCAGTGAAAATTTGGTCACCGCAAAAGAAGGGACATCACTTCTGGATGCTGAAGAAATTTTGCAAGCCAATAAAATTGAGAAATTACCAGTCGTTGATAACAACAACAAGCTAAGAGGATTGATTACCTTCAGAGATATCACTAAGGTTACTCAAAAACCAATTGCCAATAAGGACCAGTTTGGTCGTTTATGTGTTGCAGCCGCCATAGGCGTAACCGATGATGCTGTAAAACGAGCCGAAGCGCTTGTTAATGCAGGTGTTGATGCTATCATCATTGATACAGCCCATGGACATACTCAAGGTGTTGTGTTGATACTAAAAGATATAAAAAAGGCATTTCCTGAACTCGATATTGTCGTTGGGAATATTGCAACGGCAGAGGCTGCTGTTTATTTGGCCGATGCTGGAGCCGATGCCGTTAAAGTAGGCATTGGTCCGGGATCAATATGTACTACGCGCGTTGTGGCCGGCGTAGGATATCCGCAATTATCGGCTGTCATGGAAGTAGCCAATGCATTAAAAGACCGGGATGTCCCTGTCATTGCCGATGGTGGAATTCGTTATACAGGTGATATACCAAAAGCAATAGCAGCTGGAGCCGATTGTGTCATGCTGGGATCTTTGTTAGCAGGCACTAAAGAATCACCTGGTGAAACGATTATCTATGAAGGCCGGAAATTTAAATCCTATCGCGGTATGGGGAGTGTAGAAGCCATGAAACAGGGCAGTAAAGACCGCTATTTTCAGGATGTAGAAGACGATATCAAGAAATTGGTTCCAGAAGGCATCGTTGGTCGGGTTCCCTATAAAGGTGAACTTTATGAAAGCATTCATCAATTTGTTGGCGGCCTTAGAGCAGGAATGGGTTATTGTGGAGCTAAAGATATCAACACCTTAAAAGAAGCAGGGCAATTCGTAAAGATCACCGCATCAGGTATTAGTGAAAGCCATCCGCATAATGTGATGATCACTAAGGAAGCGCCTAATTATTCACGTTAGATTATCTGAGATTTAATTTTCGGCGACCGAAGATCCTGTTTCTGCAAATTTCTTGAAATCATTGAGGTACTGACTGGACTGCTTTTTAAATGCGCCGGGCATTAAAAATGCCATCAGACGGATCATAAAGCCCTCTGGTTCAAATTCATTCTTATTGATCCATTTGGTATGGCCTTCAGGGGTTTCTTCAAAATAATTATGCTGCACACTGCGCATGCCCTTAGCATCATAAGTAGCATGAAATTCATTTGGAAATTCGCTTTTTATTATTGTTTCGATAAGATCGACTTCCCGTTTCCCCATTTTATAATTAAGTTTCATTTTCGCTCCAATCTCTCCCGGGACTCCCGATATATGTTCTGCACTTACCAAACCTCGTTGCCAGTGTTTCAAATTTTCAACATTGTCTAATTTTCTAATGACTTCTTCACGAGGCTTTTCAATAATGGTTTCAATAGTGTATTTCATATTCATCGAGTTATTGATTAAAGATAAAGGAGATTTTATTAAAATAAAAATATTGCTGTATTTTCCCCAGCATAAACTTTTGACAATGAGTTGTTTAATTTTTGTTTTAGAAGGAAGAACCAAAATTGGTAAACTTTAATCACTAAGAAAATCATTAATTTTTTTCGCAAAACTCTTTAACACTAAAACTGATTTATTTTCGTTTTTGCTAACAACTTGTTAGTTTACCTATAATTAGTATTTTTGCTGGGATAAAAATAATATGAATACGCTATGAGATTAAAAATGATATTTCCTCTTTTATTGAGCATTTTAGTTCTGAATGTTCATGCTCAAAATTCGTCTGAAGATATATTATTTACTGTGAACGAAAATCCTGTTTTGGCTTCAGAATTTTTGAGGGTATACAATAAGAATTTGGATTTGGTCAAAGATGAATCTCAAAAGAACATTGATGAATATTTGAAGCTTTTTATTAATTATAGCCTTAAACTCGAGGAGGCCAAAGCGCTGGGATATGATAAAAAACCGGAATACCTCAGAGAATTTGAAAGCTACAAAAAACAGCTTTCTAAAAATTATTTAACCGACCATCAAGTGACAGATAAATTAGTGAGGGAAGCTTACGATCGGATCTCATACGATGTAAAGGCAAGCCATATACTAGTGCGTCTTCCGGAAACCGAAACAGATACTACATTGATCTATAAGCAAATGCTTTCCTTTCGGGATCGCTTGCTTAAAGAAGATTTTGAAACCGTTAAGAAGGAGGTCCATAATGGCACTACGGTCTTTGCTGAGGATCTGGGATATTTCTCTGGTTTTAAGATGGTATATGATTTTGAGAATGTGGCTTACAATACAGCGGTAGGTGAAGTTTCACAACCTTTTAGAACTCAATTTGGATATCATGTATTAAAGGTATTTGATAGGCGGCCTTCCCGAGGGCAGGTGAGTGTTGGTCATATTATGATCTCTAACCCAAAAGATACACTTAGAGATCCCGCCAAACGGATTCAGGAGATCTATAAGCTGATCGAGCAGGGCGAAGAATTCGAATCCCTGGCCAAGCAATTTTCCGATGACCAGAGCTCGGCAAAAAAAGGCGGTAAATTATCGACCTTTAAGAGTGGTCAATTGAGTTCGGTAAAATTTGAGGACATGGCATTTAGCATTAAAAATGTTGGCGATATCACTAAACCTTTCAAAACCGATTATGGCTGGCATATTGCTAAATTATATGAGAAGATACCAATTGCTCCATTCGAGGAAATGAAAGGCAGTTTAGAGAACAGGGTTCAACGTGATTCAAGGTCGCGCATTATAAATGAGACCTTTCTCAATTCATTAAAAGACAAATATAAAATCCCGGAGCTTTTTGACCTGTCCTATTTTGAATCTATTTTGAATGATGACTACTTTTTACATAAATGGAAAGTTCCAGAGACAATTGATGGAAGTAAACCCTTAGTCAAAATTGGGAAAGATCAAAAAACCTATTCCGATTTTGCTAAGTATTTAGAGTCGGCACAAAAACGCATTACCGAAAAGCAAAGTATAAAGGGTATTATAGAATCGCAGTTTAAGACCTTTCTGGATGTCAATATATTAAAATATCAGGAAGATAATCTTGAGTTTGAAAATGAAGAATACGCCCAGGTTCTGGACGAATACAGAAATGGTTTATTACTATTTGATTTGATGGAGAATAAGATCTGGAATGCGGTAAAAAAAGATTCGGTGGGACTACAGGAATTTTTTGAAAATAACCGATCTAATTATGTCTGGCCCGATCGAATTGATGCAAATATTGCAACTTCATCAGATAAAAATCAGATCTTGAAGGTTAAGGAACAGTTTGAACAGAACATTGACCTTGAAAGCATCAAAGCTTCAGCCAATTCAAACGAAAAACAAAATGTGATGTTTACATCGGCTGTCATGGACAAATCACATCAGGCGCTTCCTGAAGGTTTTGAGTTCAAAGCAGGTGTATCTGAACCCTTTATGCATAACAATTCATATCATGTTGTTCATGTTAAATCTGTCATTCCTTCATCACAAAAGACTCTGGATGAAGCTAAGGGAAAAGTGATCAGTGATTTTCAAAATGAGGTTGAGAAAAAGTGGTTGGAAAGTTTGGAGGACAAATATAAAGTAATCATTAATACAGAAGTATTAAAGGAGATTAAGTCACAAATAAGCAACTAAATGTCTCTAAAAAAATTCCTTTTATCCTTTGTTTTAATGGGGATCATGTCTTGTGATATGTTCTCAAAAAAAGCAGAGGGAGAACCGGTAGCCAGGGTAAATGATGTCTATTTATATGAGGATGATCTTATCGATCTTGTGCCTGAAAATGTGAGCAAGGAAGACAGTTTATTGCGCGTTAATAATTTTATTGATCAATGGGCAACTCAGCAGCTATTGATCGAAGGTGCGAAGATCAATCTTGCACAGGAAAAGCAACAGGAATTTAATGAATTAATCGAGCAGTATGAAGTCGATCTGTACACCAAGGCCTATATGGAAGCCCTGGTCAAACAAAATATTGATACTACTGTAAGTCAGGATGAAGCCCTGGCTGTTTATGAACGAAATTTAGAATCCTTCAAGTTAAATGAGGACCTTATCAAATTTAGATATATCAATATCAATGAGAATAATTCGGAGATCGATGACATTGAAGAACGACTCCGACGATTCGATGAAGCGGATAAAGCACTTCTTGATTCTATTTCCATTCAGTTCAGGTCCTACTCACTTAACGATTCGATTTGGATCAAAGTAAATCAGGCCGTTGAAAAAATCCCGGCCTTAAATCCTGAAAACAGAAAAGAACTGTTAAAAAAATCTAATTTTATACAGCTCAAAGATTCATTAGGATTATATTTGATGCAAATTAATGACGTACTTGTGCGGAATGAAATAGCACCAATGGAATACGTCATGCCAACCATAAAACAAATCGTTATCAATAAGCGAAAGCTTGATTTCATTAAACAATTAGAAAAAGATATTACCAAGGATGCAATTAAGAATGGACAATTTGAAATTTATAACTAATATGAAATACTTCGCTTTAGCCATAGTGATCCTACTTTCATCTCAAGTGATGGCGCAGGAAATTATCGAGGAACCCAAGGAGGAGAATGTTAAAACCGAAACAGTTTTTGATAAGCAGGCAAGACGAAAAATTGATGGTGTGGCTGCAGTTGTAGGTGATTTTGTTGTATTAGATTCAGATATCGACCGTCAGTTTGAAATGCTGGCAGCGAGTGGGGCCTCTATAGAAGACATTACACGTTGCCAAATGTTTGGGAAACTGCTGGAGGATAAATTATTGCAACACCATGCCATTCAGGATAGTATTGTTGTTAATGATGCCGAAATTAGAGCAAATGTCAACGCTCAGCTAAATGCCTTTGCCCAGCAAATAGGGTCGATGGAAAAACTGATTGAATATTATAAAAAAGAGACTGAACAACAGCTCAGGGACGAGATGTACGAGCTTAATAAGAGCAATCGTATGGCATCCATGATGCAACAAAAAATTGTTGAAGAGATCGAAGTGACACCTGAAGAGGTGCGCCAATTCTATAAAAGTATTCCGGAGGATGAACGCCCAATTTTCGGTACCGAACTTAGGGTTGCCCAGATTGTTGTAATTCCTGAAACTTCGGAAGAAGAAAAGCAAAAGGTGATCAAAAGACTGGAGGACTTCAAGGCCGATGTCCTTGATAATGGTGCGAGTTTTACCGTAAAAGCAACATTGTATTCCGAAGATACCGGATCAAAACCCAATGGTGGAAAATATACACTGAACAGAACACGGCCTCAAATGGTAAAAGAGTTCAGGGAGGTGGCTTTTGCATTGCGGGAAGGTGAAATTTCTGATCCTTTTGAAACCGAGTTTGGATTTCACATCATCTTGTTGGAAAAGATCAGGGGTCAGGAATATGATATCAGACATATCTTGTTACGACCAAAAGTAACCCAGCAGGCCATAGATGAGGCTAAAGCCCTTCTTGAGAAAACACGAGAAAGCATTGTAAACGGAGAAATTACTTTTGCGGAAGCAGCAAGAGAAGTTAGTGACGAGGAAGAAACGAAGTTCGAAGGTGGCTTATTGATCAATCCTGAAACTCAGGACTATAGCTTTGAATTGACGAAGATGGAACCCGAACTTTACGCTCAAATTCAGAATTTAAAGGAAAATGAGGTGAGTATGATCCTAACCGATTCCGATCGCGTCAATGCCACTAAATTTAAAATTTTAACGGTTACCGACAGAACCGATGAGCATGAAGCCGATTTTGGTAAAGATTATTTAAAAATTCAAGCCCTTGCACTTCAGGAAAAACAACTCAAGGCTGTCGAAAAATGGCAGAATGAAAAGATCATTGAAACCTTTGTTAAGATCAATGGCGAACACCGGGACTGTGATTTCAATAGTAATTGGTTAAAAAAACAATAATTTATGTCGGACGTCGCAGCAATCGAGCAGTTTGTAACGAAATACAAAGCACTACGTAAGGAAATATCAAAAGTAATAGTGGGTCAGGATGAGGTCGTCGATCAGGTACTCATCTCAATATTCGCGGGAGGACACGCTCTTTTAATAGGCGTTCCCGGTCTGGCTAAGACCTTGATGGTTAATACTATTGCGCAGGCACTCGGACTGAATTTCAAACGCATCCAGTTTACTCCCGATTTGATGCCAAGTGATATTCTGGGTAGTGAGATCCTTGATGAGAACCGACATTTTAAATTTATCAAAGGCCCTGTTTTCGCCAATATCATTTTAGCCGATGAGATCAACAGGACGCCTCCAAAAACACAAGCCGCTTTATTGGAAGCGATGCAGGAACGCGCCGTAACCGTTGCCGGTCATCACTATAAATTGGATCTGCCATATTTTGTGCTGGCGACCCAAAACCCAATTGAGCAGGAAGGAACCTATCCTTTACCGGAAGCCCAATTGGACCGTTTTATGTTTGCGATCAATTTAGATTATCCGTCTTTCAAAGAAGAAGTTGAGGTCGTTAGAACCACAACTTCCGATGATGTGGCAACCGTCAATCCATTGTTCACTGCCGAAGAAATTCTCAATTATCAACATGTCATCCGGCGAATCCCTGTTGCCGATAATGTCATTGAATATGCTGTTGAGATGGTTGCTAAAACACGCCCAGACAGCGACACTGCAACCGATCTTGTAAAGCAGTATATCGATTGGGGTGCGGGACCAAGAGCTTCGCAGAACTTGATCCTAGCAGCTAAGACGCATGCGGCCATTCTGGGAAAATTCTCCCCTGATATTGAAAATGTTCAAGTCGTGGCCAACCCAATTCTTCGACATAGGATCATCAAAAACTACAAGGCAGAAGCCGAAGGCGTCACCGATGAACAGGTGATCAAGAGCTTGTTTTAAGGTTCTTATAAAATTTCATTATTCCTGTATTGCGCATTTCAATACGTCTTTTTTACGGTTGAGTCTACATGGTTTTTATTAATTTGATATTTTCAAGGATTCTTTTTTACCAAATCGGTAATTCTTAGTGTTTCAATGGCTTACATTTTGAGGAATTCTCTAAATAGTTTATCAATTAGCATCAATTTTTATATCCCTTCGGAATTCGTATTTTTGCTGGGCATAAAAACCTAAGCATTATGGCATTTGATATTGATATGATTAAAAAAGTGTATGGAAGCATGGCCGAACGTGTTGATAAAGCGCGTGAGGTGGTTGGGCATCCATTAACGCTTTCGGAAAAGATCTTGTATTCCCATTTATGGGATGGAAATGCAACAACAGCATATACAAGAGGAAAAGATTATGTTGACTTTGCACCTGATCGTATTGCTTTGCAGGATGCCACGGCTCAAATGGCCTTATTGCAGTTCATGCAGGCCGGGAAGAAAAAAGTAGCCGTACCAACAACTACACATTGTGATCATTTAATTCAGGCAAAGAACGGTGCAAGTATGGATTTGCAAACGGCGCTGAATACAAGTAATGAAGTATTTAATTTCTTAGAGTCCGTTTCAAATAAATACGGATTAGGATTTTGGAAACCGGGTGCCGGTATCATTCATCAGGTCGTATTGGAGAATTATGCATTTCCGGGTGGTATGATGATAGGAACAGATTCGCATACAGTGAATGCCGGCGGACTTGGTATGGTGGCCATTGGCGTAGGTGGTGCCGATGCCGTTGATGTTATGGCAGGCATGGCCTGGGAATTGAAATTCCCAAAATTGATCGGCGTTAGATTAACCGGAAAATTATCGGGTTGGACGGCGCCTATAGATGTCATTTTAAAGG